>JAGCSE010000218.1 GCA_017964325.1 Victivallales bacterium
AAACCCGCGTGGCCGTAGGCGATTTCCTGCGCGCGGTATTTGTCGATTCGGTCGGGCGAACCTGCGTTGAAGCCCCAGACGACGGAATCTGGTTTCGCTTGCCAGCGGGAGTAGTAGCCCATGCCGTGGTTTGTCATCTGGTGGTGGATTTTCAAGAGGTCGAAATCCAAAAACGGTGGCTGGTTTTCGCCATCCGTCTGGGCTTCGACGCCGTCGCATGGGCCCGCCCAGAAGTAATGGAAGTTGCCTTCGCCGAGGAAGGGGCCGCCATGCGTCTTGCGCATGTAATTGTAGAGATTCTGCTCCGTTTCGACCTTCAGGCGGGCCATGCCGGCCAGCGGCTGCGTTGCGTCGTGATCGACACGCCAGCCGGGCGAGCCACAGGTCTGCGCGTCGATGTAAGCCATTGTCGTCTGGTAACGTTGATGGATTTCGGGGGCGTTCTGCTTAGCGTATTTCAAGGCGTGGTTGCCTTTGATGATATAGCTCTGGATCTGCGTGCCGGCGTTGTACCACGCGGGATATTTCTTGCCGTCCGCAAGCAGGGCGATGGACGATTCGTCGTATGACGGCGCGTCCGGATACATATCCACGTAGTTTTCATGGAGGGAGAAGAGATAGCCGCAGTCCTTCGCAGCCTGCCCGAGGGCGCGCATGGCGTTGTCGCCGCCCCATTTGGGATTGGCGGGAACGTGGTCCGGCAGCTTGATGTCATAGCCGTAGCGTTGCCATGTGTGGTAGATGATGCCGATGTGATCGACACCGTAGTCTTTCAGCGTCCTGAGCACGTCGCCGTCGTTGGCGAAACTGCCGCCCGTGATGCCCCAGAAATCCAGAATCGTGAGCGGGCCGAGCGTGGCGCGGTGGGCGGACGGCGGGAAGGGGATGTTCGGGAAGACTTCGCCCGGCGTGTGCGAGAAGGCGATGTAGCCTTTTTCCGCGAGAATATTGCGCGTTCCGTCCGTCTTTTTATCGTATCTCGCGTCGCCGTCGGCGTTTGTCGCATTGGAGAACGTCCAGTCGAGCCGTCGGCAAGTGAACAAATGGTTGGCTGGCAGATAGACGAGCTGGTCGCCGAAATAGGGCGTGTGGATGGTCTTGCGGAGCGGGGCGGCGACACCGCCGAGCCGCATCTGATGGACAAGCGGTTTGTCCGCCAAAACGCTGAACGTCAACGACTTGCCGTATATGCCAAGCGTCCATTTCGTTGTGAAGGAATCGTCTTTCATGTCATGTTTGGCGATGATTTTCAATTGGCCGCCGTCTTGTTCACAGGAGACGATGGTTGTCTTGACAGGCGAACCGCAGTCGAATCCCGCGCCCGTGGCGACGGCCAAAGGAATGCCGCCATCCACCTGTAGGGTGATGTCTTCCAGTGGAAATCCTTGCGGCTTATAGACATATTGCATGACACAGTCCGCCGCCTCATAGCGGAACGCCCAGCCGCCGTCGATCTTTTGGAGGTCGTTTTTGAACGGCAGGATGTTGCCCGGCGTGACGCCGTGCAGATGCGTGTTGGCCAATGGCTTCAGTGATGCAACGCGAACGGCCCTGATGGCCAGAAGATTCAGCAAATCAACGGCTTGCTTGCGAAATTCGGAATCCGACAGCGTTCCTGCGACGATGGCCGGATCGCCGAAATAGGAGTAGTCGAAACTCGGATTGTTCGCGGGACCGGGCTCGACCTGCAGGCGGATGACGCAAGGCTTTCCCGCGAAAGAGGATAGATCAAATTCCAACGGCTTCCATTTGTCCGAAACGATGTGTTCGCGGTAGAGCTCGCGCGGTTCCTGGCCGGGCTCCGCGACGTAGGCGCTGAAGGTAACACCGTCGCTGTGCGTCGCATCAACGACGCCATGGCGCATGGCGACGGCGAACTGCAGCTTCAGCGGCGTCGCTTCCGGCAGCAGCAGCTGGTAATCGACCCATGTGCTTCCCGCGGGAAGTTTCCACGGGCTGTGGAGAAGAAGAGCCTTCTTTCCGTCCTGTTGGAACGACGGATCATAGATGACGCCCGTGGCGATGTCGCTCCCCATGAAATTCGGCGGCAGAAGGATGGCGTCCTTTCCATACGACTGGCAGGTTACCTGATAGAGGCCGATGTCCAGAAGTGACGTTTTGCCAAGGGATACAGGAATCTGCGTTTCTTGTTTCATAGGTGCGGCAGGGGGGATGGGACGACCGTTCAGGGCGGCCGCCAACGACAACGCGGCGACCGCAAGGACCTTTAATGATTTATTCAATGTATGTTGCATTTACGAGGCTTGACAAACTATATGATGATGTTTGCAGACGACATCATTGGATAGTCGCACCCTGGCGGGCGCCATGGTATGTTCTGGTGTCCGCCGGCTGTGCTCCCTGCGGTTGCTTGCCGGCGGTTACGAATGGTCACGCCCTGCGGGCGGTTGCCGCTGCGCGGCTTGAAATTGTAAATTATTAATTGTTAATTGTTAATTGCAGAAAGCAGTTCAAGCAGACGGCGGTGGAGATTGATGTAGTCCATGTCGCCTGTTTCGTTGTAGCTCTTCGTCGAGTAGATGATGTCGCCGCAGGAGAGGATTTTATCGACTTCCGCATCCGCCTTGCCGGCGTATTTGGCGCGGAGCAGGTGGAGCAGTTCATAGTCTTCGAAGCCGTCGCGGACGATTTCCGCGCGGACGGACGGCCACGGCAGGCCTTTCCGTTCCGGATCCGGATAGAACATGGAGCCGTCGCCATTGCCGTTCGGGAACGTCATGGCGTCTTTCCAAGGATTTTCCTGCCAATAGTTTACGCCCCAGTAGAGGTAGCCTTCGACATCGTATTTGAAGAGCCACCAGCCGACGGCGCGATGGCCTGTGCCGTAGAAGTCGAGCTTCCATGTGTCCGGATAGCGCGAGACAGCGGTTCCGATGCAGGTGTACATCCAGGCGTGGTCGCCTTTTGACTGCCGTTCGTGCATGTAGGCAGGATCATAGAGGTTGATGTGCGGCACGAAAATGTTGACGGAGCCTGCGTATGCGGGAATGTTGCCATGGCAGGCGGTAAGAATCAGATGCGCGTCATGGCCGATGGCGTCCTGGAAGAATTTGCAGATGCTCTTCGTGACTTCCGTCAGCGACGGATGCGGTTCGTCGAAGACATAGCAGTAGAAGTCTTCAATCCAGCCTTTTTCTTTCAGATGCTTGGCGGCCAGTTGTAGCTTCTGCTTTTCGACATCGAGATTCGGAATCTGCTTTTCGATGGGCTCGTAGGCGAACCAGCGGGGCGAATAGAAGGTGAACGTGTTTTTGCCGAGGGAACGCCAGTATTCCATCCGTTTGTCAAATTCCGTCCAATCCGCCGTGACCTTTCCGTCTTCGGCGACGGTGAAGACCTTGTTCCACGGGAGGCAGTCACTGCTGACGAGCGTATCCATGGAGAAGCGGTATTTAAGATTGAGCTTGAGGAAATCGTCGTAAGCACCTTTGTTCCACTTGTCTGTGTTGGCGGGTTGGGAGACCCAGCAGGTCTTGAGCTTGCCGAGTTTCGGGATAGTGACAGGATAGACTTGCAGGATGGCGACGGCGGTGACGGCCTGGCCATCCTGCGTTTTCACACGAATGACACTTTTGTAAATGCCTGGTTCGGCGTCTTCTGGAACCCAGACGGACAGCCAAAGTGCTTGATTCTGATAGGGTTCGATGTCGAACGTCTGTTTGGGCAGCAGCACGTCCGGATAGAGGCCCGCCACGCCGAAGCCGTTGGGTTTGGGCGTCGGATGCGCGACTGGAATGTAGCCAACGACAGACAGTTCCGGCTTGATGGCATTGCCTTTCGCGTCTTCGAAATCCGTGGCGCTGTAGGTGACGTTTTCAAGCTTCTTGTCGCTGCAAGTGACGAGCAACTGGAGGCTTTCGGCATCGCCGCGAGCGGCGTCCATCTTCAGGAGGTCCGTGCCGTATTCGACGGACGGCAGCTGGTCGATGCGCAGATTCAGTGTCGTCGGGATGGGCATGAGATGGAACGGGCGGTCTTGGAATTTCGCAAAGAACTCAATGCGTTTGATTTCCGCAGGATATCGGGCGAGCCAGCCATTCTGACAGACGGCGAGTTTTTCCGCCAGCGATGCGTCGCTCTTCAGGAGGGCGAGCTGTTTCTGCGCATCGTCGATGAGCGGCTTGCGGATAGGCAGATCCGCAGCGGCGTTCAACGCATCGATGGCCGTCAGATATTTCGGAATTGTCTTTTCAACGAGATTGACGACATATTCTTCGCTGTACGGCTGGTCCGTCAACCGCAGGTTGGAGAGATCGACGATGAAATCGTCGGAAGGCTTTTCGAGGAAGAGGTCGAAATGAACCATCTCCTTGAGATTCAAGTCTTTGGCGAGATCCGCTAGTTTGATGGCGACGACGGTCTGTTGCCCATTGGCCTTCACGGGCAGGTCCAGCTGGCGGATGTGCTTCTGTGCATCGTCCAGCCGCAGTTTGATGACAGAATTCTGCGCGCCTTGGTAATAGAGGTCGAAGGCGAGAAAACGGTGGTTGGACCAGTCGATGGTCTTGTTCGCGTCGTCTGGAAAGTCACGGACGACGGCGGGCCATAAGTCCATGCCTTCCTTCCACTTAGGATAGATGAGACGGATGGCGTTCTTTTCAGGCTGCATTTCGCCTTTGACGTTGCGGAGTTTCCAGTAGGCGGGGATGGCCTGTGAGTCGAGTTTGCCGAAATTGACGTCTTCCACGGCGGCGCTGATGCTGCAGAACAGCATGGCCGTGCAACCTAGTAGCAAGTGTTTCATGTTCATTTTGCAGTTCATAATAGATTGGTTTTTATGTTCTTATAAATTATCTGTATTTTTTGGGGGGTGGACGGGATGTGTATTTTGAGTAAAACATACCATCATATACATTTTTGTCAAGATATGCTTCTTGAGCTAAACAAAAAAAGCCTGTGGCTGGTGGATTCATGGTTGCAGATATGTGTTTTTCTCCAAAAATGTCATCTTCTTGACTTGACACATTCATTCTTGGATTAGATTAAGTTCATTGTGATTTGAGGCGCGGTCTAATCGTACTTTGGAGAAAAACATGACTATTCGCATCAAAAACCGCCATTTTGAATGGCGTGTCAACGATAACGGCACAAATGCAGGATTTTATGACAACGCGACGGGACAGGACCATCTGATTGCCACGTCAATTTCGCCTGCCGCATACATCCTCAAGGATGGTTGGCGAGCGGATGCAACGCACGCTAAAATGAACGATGACGTGTTGGAATTCACGTTCGGACAGAATGTTGCGACGGCGCGGATTCGCGCACGAGTCGAAGAAGACTATGTGGTGTTTACGGTGTTGTCAGTGGAGGGAGAAGTTGATGAACTGGATTTCATCAACATACCGACGGATTTGAAGGATGTCGCGGACGAGCCGTTTTCGGCGACGGCCATCGCGTTGGGGCTGAAATCGAATGTGGAGGAACTGCCTGGGCCGCAGTCGTTTCTGTGGTCGGCAGCGTATAAGCGGTTTGGTTTCGAAGACGCGGAGACAGGACTCGTGGCATGCAGTTTTGCGAAGATGCGCGAGGCGTTGAAGGCAATGGTCGGCGCGGCTCTCGGAGTGCCGCATTCGCCGAACTGCGGGCCATGGGCATTGGACAGCAAGCTGCCGACATATTCGAACATCATGAACGCCCCCACGCCGCAGAATGCAGACAAATGGATTGATCTGTGCCATCGTCTGGGGCTCAAGGCCATCGAATTCAACGGCACATTGGACTACGGCAGCTACCGTCCTCGGCCTGACATCTTTCCAAACGGCTATGAAGACGTGCGCAAACTCGTGAAGCGGTTCAATGACGCCGGCATTGTCTGCGGTTTGCACACGATGTCGTTCTCCATCGCCAAAAATTGCACATGGGTCACACCCGTTCCTGATCCAAGACTTGCGAAAGAAGCTACTTACACATTAGCCAGCAATCTCACGCCGGAAATGACGGACATCCCGTTGGTCGAAGATCCGTCGGACCTGCCGTCACGCATCGACTACTACATCCGCCGTAGCATGACGTTGCAGATCGACGATGAACTCATCGAATATTCGGTCGTGAAAACGGACGCGCCATACGCCGTGCTGAAATGCAAACGTGGCGTGTGCGGGACGGAGCCGGCGACACACATGGCGGGAGCTTCCGTCTATCATTTAAAGGAATGCTGGGGGTGTTTCGTGCCGGACGGCGAGACGTCGCTATTCACGGAAGTCGCGGATAAAATTTCCACGGCTGTCAACGAATGCGGCTTCGATTTCGTCTATCTGGATGGGCTCGACGGCGCACACGTCATCGGTGGGGAAGACGCACGTTGGCATTATGGCGCAAAATTCACCTTTGAAGTCTTCCGTGGCCTGAAACGTCCTATCATGATGGAAATGGCGACGTTCCATCATCATCTGTGGTATGTTCGCAGTTGCATGCAGGCATGGGATCATGGTGTGCGAGATCACAAGCGTTTCACAGACCTCCACGCTTATTCCAATAATTTTGCACGCAAGATGTTCCTGCCGTTGCATTTGGGTTGGGTGGGGCTGTTTCCGTGGGGAGGACAGCAGATTGACCGCACATTCTGGGATGATGTGGAATATCTTTGGAGCAAAGCACTTGCGACGGATTCCCATCTGACGTTGCAGATGGTTTCGCCGCGCAGTCTGACCGAAGGCGCGTGGCTGAACAATCTTGCTCCGCGAATCTGGACGTATGAAGAACTGCGCCGCGTGAAATATTTTGATGCCGCCGTCAAGTCGCAAGTCGCCAGACGCGGCGAAGAGTTCAGGCTTTGCCAGATTGGCGACGGCTGGGGCTTCGAACCAATTCAGGCGGAACGGCATCAGGTCAATGACGTCGATAGCCGCACGAACATTTGGATATTCACAAATAAATTTGCGACACAACCGCTAGCCCTGCGAATCGAAGCGTTGCCGACGTTGGATGCGTATGATTCGGAAGATGCTATCGAACTCGTTGATTTCAAAGCCATTGATGAAGACTGTAATACGGCGGTCATCGATCCTGGAGACAAGATTACCATTCGCAACAGCGGCAAACTGTACATCTATCCGTCGGCCGCTCCAGGTATGATGGGCGGCATCAAAGCCGTGGAAGGCGACGGCCCAGTCGCAAAAGGTGGTCTTTTCACCGTGTCGCGCGGCTATTCGGACGGATTGGTCCTCAGCTCGAATCCGGATGACCGTTATTCGTTGTACGACCACTTTGAACGAATGTTCAAAGAAAGGGAAGCCTCTTGGCTGTACCGTCATATTGAATTTCCTGAGAAAGACTTGAGCAAACATCAAGGTTTCGGTTTGTGGATCAAGGGCGATGGAAAGGGCGAAATTCTGGATTTTGCGCCGATCTGCAAATCCCATGGCATTTTCAGCCAACATTATTTTGTTACAATCGATTTCACAGGATGGCGATATGTGGAATTGCTCACGCCTAGCACGACAGAATACGAGAAACAGTCGTGGCCGTTCGCCCTCGGAGGCTATACGCTATATCGTGCGCAGTTCATTTATGCGCGGACGTTGGGCTTCGACATCTGGTGCAGCGGTGTCGAGAAAGGCGACACGGTGCAGTGTCTGCTGAGCCCGATCAAGGCATTGCCGCAGGTCGTGCAGCCGATTGTGAATCCGACGGTGGCGGTCGGCGGCCGTCAGATGACATTCCCTGTGTCGCTGGAAGCGGGCCAATATATGGAATATTATGGCGGGCAGACGGCGAAGATTTATGGCGGCAACGGCGACCTTGTGGCGGAGGTCGAGCCGAAAGGCGTGCTGCCTGAAGTCGTGCAGGGGGAAAATACGGTGAGCTTCCAATGCCAGCGGGAGAGGCGGCGGCCCCATGCCCGCGTGACGGTTTTCACGAAAGACGGTTCGTTGCTCGGCGGCGGCATGGCTCCAGATTGGACAAAATGAAAGATTCGTGGCGCAAAATAGGTCTGGAATGCAGAAAAAACATAAAATACTACTGTTTTTGTTGTGATTTTATTTGACAATGGAAAATACGTGTGTAAATTAATTAGCGTTGACACTGAAACGTGAGTTTTTCATCCAGTCACTGAAACACAACTAAAACAAGGTAACAATTACAGGAGGGCATGATGAGCAACAAGCAATATCACATCGAAACACTGGCGATTCATGCAGGACAGATTCCAGACCCGACGACGCTTTCCCGCGCCGTTCCCGTCTATCGCACGACGGCCTACGCATTCCGCAATTCACAACATGGGGCCGATTTGTTCGCTCTGCGCGAAAGCGGCAACATCTACGCCCGCCTGATGAATCCGACGGAGGACGTTTTGGAGAAGCGTCTGGCGGCAGTCGAAGGCGGCGCAGCCGCGCTGGCTGTGTCTTCCGGTACGGCGGCAATCTATTTCACCATCGCGAACATCGCGAAGCAGGGTGATGAAATCGTCGCTGCAAACAACTTGTACGGAGGCACCTACACGCAGTTTGACGCCATCCTGCCGCAGCAGGGCATCAAGGTGAATTTCACGCCTGTCAACGATTTCATCGCCGTGGAGGCCGCCATCAACGAGAAGACGCGTGCCATCTACATCGAAACGGTCGGCAATCCGGGGCTGGATGTCGCTGATATCGAAGGCTATGCCGTCATCGCCAAGAAGCACCATCTGCCGTTGATTGTCGATTCGACGTTCACGCCGCCGACGTTGCTGCGCCCCATCGAGCATGGCGCGAACATCGTCGTCCATTCGCTTTCCAAGTGGATTGGCGGCCATGGCACGGCCATCGGCGGTGCCGTCATCGACGCGGGCAATTTCGACTGGACCGATCCGAAATTCGACCTCTACAATCTGCCCGACCGCGGCTACCACGGCCTGCGTTTCGCCCATGATCTCGGCGACGCGAATCCGCTTGCGTTCATCATGCGTCTGCGCACGGTCGGCCTCCGCAACCAAGGGCCGACGCTGGCTCCCGACGCGGCATGGCTCTTCCTGCAAGGCCTTGAATCGCTGCCGCTACGGATGGCGAAGCACAGCGAGAATGGCCTGGCCGTCGCGAATTTCCTGAAGAACCATCCGAAGGTCGCATGGGTGAAATACGCCGGTTTCAACCCGCTGGCCGCCAAGTACTTGCCAAACGGCGCGAACGGCATGGTCGTGTTCGGCGTGAAGGGTGGTGCGAAGGAGGCGCAGTATCTCGTCGATCATCTGGATCTGTTCACGATTATCGCGAACGTCGGCGACGCGAAGAGCCTCGTCATCCATCCCGCAAGTACGACGCATTCGCAGCTAAGCGAAGAGGATCAGATTAAGGCCGGTCTGCCGCCGGAATTGATCCGCCTGTCCATCGGCTTGGAGAATATCGATGATATTATCGGCGCTCTCGATGACGCGCTGAAGCTGATCTGAAGCAAATTAACAATTAACAATTAACAATTAACAATTAACAATTAACAATTAACAATTAACAATTAACAATTAACAATTAACAATTATAAAAAATTAATTGTAAATTGTTAATTGTTAATTATTAATTTACAGAATAAGCTGCCGCCGTGTGATACTTTGTATTATGCGGCGGCGGTTTTGCATGATTCATTGTGCTTTCTGTTTTTCCTGAAGCTTTTTCAGCTTTTCCTGCCAATATGTTCTGAAAATTTCTGGAAAGCAGGAAATCTTGAGCAGTTTCTCGCGTTGGGGAAGATTTCCGTAGGTGTTCGTGTCATAGATGTTATACCCTTGACGGTCATCGTCGCCAGACGGAGGGATGGCAGGTGATGGCAGAGGAGGTGTTTCCACATCGTCCGAATAGACCTGCGACAGGAATTTTTCCAGCAGGCCATGCTTTTGGAGAAAAGCGTATTCTTCTTTTAGTTCTAGCGGGCAGTTGTCATCACGCCATTTGGAAGGGACTGACAGCCCTCCTGTTTCATACAAGGCGGCGTAGAGGGCGTTGTATTCAGTCGGCCGGAGCAGGTAGTTGTACAGCGAAAAGGACATTTCGCCTAAATCTCCGTAGTAAGGAAGATTGGCTGACAACAACTTGTTCATGACGACTTCAGGGAGGTCGTCCGGAAAATCATTCCTGAATTTGAGGATGTGATTGACCAAGACAAACCAATCTGATTCGCCTGGCGGCAATTTGCCGTTTTGAACGGCGTAGGCGACCAGATCAATTGTCGATTGCTTTTCATGGCTGTCGATGAAATCGAAGACGAAACGTGCGAATTTTCTTTGATCGCCGGCAAGTTTGACGGCTTCCGCATACGCCTGCTGGATTTCTTCAGCAGGCAAGTTTTTCTCTTCCAGATAAAAAAGAAATCTATCGTAAATAGGTTCACCATTGTCTATTTGCGTAGCGAGGTCTTCAAAGAAATACCAGTGCCATTCCCAAATACGCCACCAGTCATTCGAGAAGTCATCGAAAACCGTAACACAAATAAAGGGATTTTTGACATATAGGGTGCAGTGCTCGAACATGAAGAGCGGTTTGTCGTGGGCGAGATTGTATTTGGCGAAGAAATTGGCGTGTTGCGTCTTGTTATTGTTTTTCGTCCAGACTTTTGTTCCATTTCTCAGTTTTTTGAATGTGACGTCATTGCCGTTGGCAAAGTCGATTCCGTGGATGATGCTGTAATCATGTTCTTTGAAAACGTCTTTACATTTTTTCCGCACAAGATAGCTGTTCAGGAGGATGAGTCCGAGCAGCAACGAAACAACCAGAACGGGAATGGAAAGAGAAAGTAATTTATTCATAATGCAAGTTTGGGTGCAAGATATTGCGAGATAAGATATTATGAAATGGATTGCGGATGCGGGAGTTTTTTCAGTTGTTTTTGCCAATATGGCTTGAACACATTTGGAAAACAGAGCATCTTAAGCAATTTTTCGTGTATGATTCTATAGTCAATGATATTTGAATCTTATTTCTTTTTTTCAAAAGATATTGAGAGCAATCAAGCCGCAAAGTATAGAGAATGCCAGCAGGGGGATTAAAAAACAAAGGTATTTATTCATGATGGATGTTTTTGGGGAAAGGCTATGAAAGTTAAGAGATTATAAAATAATCTTATGTGCTTGGGAATGCAAGAGGATGCAAGGAATGTGGGATGGCAGGAGGAAGATATTACCAAAATAATCAAGATTTCAATGGAGGATTGTAAAGGAGAAGATAGTACGCTTCTGGAAAGTTTGGCTTTTCATGGTGAAAAATAGTTTATTTCACTTGATTTTATGGTTTTGCATGGCATAATATATGAGAATACAATTATGGAGTAAAAAGGGACTTGCATTATGAAAATCTCTACTAAAGGACGTTACGGATTGCGGATTCTTGTCGATTTGGCGACGCATGACGCGGAGAAGCCGCGTCTGATTCGCGACATCGCGGAATCGCAGGGCATATCCGAAAAATACATCAGCCGTCTGGTGATTGATTTACGCAAGGCAAAAATGATTCGTTCCGTGCGCGGCGTGAACGGAGGATTTCATTTGGCAAAAGCTCCGGAGGACATTACGCTTCTGGATATCATGGAGGCCATGGAAGGGCCGTTGGCAATTGTCGATTGCGTGCATATCCCGAAAAAGTGCGATAGGAACACAAACTGCGCGGCACGGGAAATTTGGTCGAAGCTCAATGATGGAATACGGGAGCTGATGCGTGGCGTGACGTTGGCGGACGTGCTGTCCGCATACGAAAAGCAACAGGCGGCGTGTGGTGTATTTGATTATATTATTTAGAAAAACACCACAGATTATCCTGAGCAGCCAAAGCCGCAACCAAATAGTCATCATACAATCTCTTCCTCTCATGTCTTTATCGTCTTATCTCTTTTGCTTGATGGCAATGCCATTGCGCCTTCTACTGAGGGCGTGAGACGAGAGACGTGAGACGTGAGACGAGCGGAGACGATAGACGGCAAGACGTTAGACGGGAGACGATTAGATGATTAGACGGCAGGAAAATCTTTGTGAAAAATCAAGAAAATGAACGATAGTAGTACAGATTTTTTCTAGCGATTGACGGGGATCCAGACATGCGGGCCGTCGTCGCCGCAACGTGCGCGGAGAGGCGTGGTGGTCGCGCAGACATGGCAGTTGCATCGTGCACAACGGTACCATAAGAAACCGCGTTGACCAAGTATCTGCCATTCATGGACGTGCCCCGTCAATTCACATGGGCCTCCATCGGGCTGGAAAAGGGTGTAATAAATATAATGGCAGTAACGGCATTCAAAAATCTTGTCGCCGTCGGGCATGGGGGGATATGTGCGTTTTAGCGGCGGAGCCGATGGATTGCCTGGGCCGTTGACAGGGCGGACAGGTTGTTCATTTGCTTGTCCGTCGTTTTTTCCCTTTTGCTGTTCTGCCTCATTATTTGTTTGCTGCTGGAGTGGCTTGGCAGTCGTAGTCGGCTGGCGTTCTTCGAGAAGCCGTCGATAAATGGGGCGCTTCAATTCCAGCTTGTCCGACGGCTTGCGTTCGTCCAGCTTTTGCTGCCTGCGGTCGTCGTAGGACGGTCGTTTTTGGGTATTATCCCGCCTGTCATTCTGTTCCTGCATATGAAGATAGTCGTTACCAGATCGTTGCGCGGCAAGTCCTGCGGTTAAGCAGACGAACAGGATGAATGAAAGCGGGATGTTTTTCATAAGATTATAGTGTATGATGTTTGTTTGTTTTTTCGGTACGCTAGAAATACTATACAATCTAGAATTTCTAGCGTACGCATACGATATGATTATTTTGCAGCGGGAGCAGGAGCCGCAGGGGCTGGAGCTGTTGCAGGAGCGGCGGCTTCGGCCTTCTTCTCGGCTTCCTTAGTTGCTTCGACGACCTGCTCCTTGACATTCTGGGCATCCTTTTTGACGTCTTCGACAACTTTGTCTGTTGCATCTTTCAATGCTTCGCCTGCTTTTTCAAGGACGGATTTCTTGTCCTGTTCTTCAATCAAAGAGGCATCGGCCTTGTTCTTGATATCTTCTTTTTGCTTCTTGTTGTAGTCATACCAAGCTTTACCGCCCCATGCGAGGGCGATCAGAATGAGAATGATCACATAAATAAAGGTATAGCGTTTGACAGGCGTGCCGGAGGCGCCCTTCGGGTATTTGCCGAAATTCGTGAATTGGCCGCGGAGTCTGGAGGTCAGTTTCATGCGGAGGTTGATGGCCCAGCCGCAACCTTCAAGCACGGATGAGAGATCCTGTTTGCGGAGTTTGATGTAGGTGAGAATGGTGATGGGCAACATGATAACCATCAAGGCGGCGATGACGGTGATGATGATGCCGGTCAGCGACATGCTGGCGAGCGTCTTGGAAATGAACGCGAACGCGGAGCCCAAAGCCGCGATGGCGACTGAAACGCCGAGGAACATGCCGCTCTTGTCGCCGGCGGGCTTGGCTGCCGCCGGTGGTGCTGTGGCCGTGGCAGCTGCCGCCGCGACCGTCTTCGGATCGTTGACGACTTTTGTGAAGTCCGCTTCGAGCTTCTTTTCCGCTTCGCCTGACCAGCTTTCGATCTTGCTTTCAACGATGTTCCAGAGGCGGCTGAATGGCGCGAGCAGGGCTTCGCGGACACAGACGGGATTCTCGACGAAATGTGTGATGACGGCGTCGTATTCCTTGCCGTCCAGGTCGAAATACACGCCGCGTTTTCCGACGCCGAGATTGCCCTTCGAGCCGTAGGTGACGGGGGAGACATAGTTGAATTTGGTGCCGTTCTTCGTGACTTCGATGTACATGAGGCACATGAGGCTGGGCTTCGCCATGGCCAGATGGCCGGCGGGGTTGTCAACGTGGAACGTCACGTTGAACCAACGTCCGTCGATTACGAGGCGGCCGCATTCGAACATGGCGATTTCGTCTTTGTCATAGAGTTCGGAGAAGGAGACGAAATTGTTGGCGAGGCGGATGATCTGCGCACGGTAGAGGAGGAGCTTCTCGACTTCGCGGGCGGCCTTCGTGGTGTCGGCAACAGCCTTGTCAAGCTTCTGGAGTTCGGCGGCGGCGGGGAGGAGTTCTTTGTCATCGACATAATCCTGCAACTTGTCGATGGCGATCTTTTCGACGATGGCTCCCTTCTTGCCGGCCATGTAGGCTTCGTACGCCGCAAACGTGCCGCGGATCTTGGCCCAGTCCTTCTGCGTGATGGCCTTGACATCGCCGATGATGGGCTTGACGAGCTTTTCCGCGACGTCGATCCACCAGTTGCGGTAAAGGGGGTTGATCTTGTCAGGATCAAGCGACAGCAGATTGGACGCAACAGGCGTGGAAATGGGCAGGCCGTTGAGATAGGTGTCAACTTCTTCCGGATTGGCCGGATCGAAGGCATTGGCTTTGCCTACGGGACCGAGTGCCTGCGGAACGAGGCGTTCGTCGAACGCGAGCATGGAGCTGAGTTTGAAGAAATCTTCGACCTTTGCGGTGTTCTTTGCGGAGAGGGCCGCGAGGACAGGCGTGTCCGCTCCGAACGTCATGATGTCGGTCTTGGCTTCGCCGGCTGGAATGTCGCCTTGTTTTTTCCATGTGAGATAGTCGTTTGCGGCGGCGAGGAAATCGGCGATATTCTTGTCCGTAGCGCCCATGGAGCCGTCCAAATCTTGGGTGCCGCCCGTTGCGGCGACGGTGTCGAGAACGAGATTTTTCAGTTTTTCGTTTTTGCCTGCGGCAGCGACGGAAATGACGCCGTCACCATTGAGGGCGAGTTTTGCGACATTTGCGCAGAATGTGCGAATCTGCTCAAGGGAGATATGCTCTTTGTCTTCTGCTTTCAGTTCACCGAGAATGTATTTTGCGGAAGCAACGAGGGCTTGGCCAGTCGGATTGGCGGTGTCGATGTCAGTAAGAAGCAGTTTGCCGTCAAAGTCTTTTGTGATTTTGTCATGGTCCGGAAGCTGTGCGAGGAGCCATGTGATGGCGTCTTTTAGGGCATTGGAAGTAATTCGTCCGGAAGCGGTTGGATCAAGAGCTTTGATAAGGACGGGATCGGCCTTGAGGGCGATGGTCGGGGCGGAGGTGGCTCCCCAGATGGCTTCATCCAAAGTCAGGATGCCTTCGAGGTCCTTTCCGTTTTCGATGACCATCTGGTAAGTTTTACCGACGTTTGTAAATTTCATTGAGAATCTCCGTTGGTGTTTTTGTTGGGATATTTAGAAAAGATTGATTATTCGATGGTTATGGTGTCTTCATATTTCGGGACGGTGGCGTTCCAGCCATATTTGTCTTTAAGAAGCTGCGCGAAAGTGTTGGCGGCATTTACTTCGCCGTGAGTGACGAAGATGTGGCGCGGCTTGGCGGTGTTTGTCTCCAGCCAATCACAGAGTTCATGCTGGTCAGCATGGGCGGAGAAGCCGCTGATTTTGGCGATTCTGGCCTTGACGGGAACTTCTTCGCCGAGGATTCGGACGCGTTTCGCACCGTCGAGTATTTCGCGGCCGAGCGTATTTTCGGCTTGGTAACCGACGAACAGGACGGTGTTATCCTTGTCGGAGATGTTGTGGACAAGATGATGTTTGATGCGACCGCCCGTGCACATACCTGCTCCTGCGATGATGATGGCGGTGCCTTTGATGTGGTTGATGGTCTTGGAGTCGCTTTGCGAGCGGACCATCGTCAAGCCGGCGAGACGCGTCTTGCGCGAAAGCGCAACAGTGTCTTGGTCAAAGAGATACGGATGGCGTTTGAAAACGTCGGAGACCTTGACGGCCATTGGGCTGTCGATGAATGTCCGCAGATGCGGGATTTTGTTTTCGTGGACAAGCTGTGCGAGAAAATAGATGAGCTCCTGTGTTCGTTCGATGGCGAACGACGGGATTATGAGATTGCCGCCGCGGGCGACGGTGTCGTTGATGACTTCCGCCAGTTCGTTCGGAATGTCCGCCTGGGGACCGTGGAGACGGTCGCCGTATGTGGATTCGATGACCACGTAATCGGCCTCGCCGAGGGGAGACGGGTCTTCGAGAATCGGCATATCCTTTCGGCCGACGTCGCCCGAAAAGACGAGCGTGCGAGTTTCATCATTTTGGGTGATGGTGAAGCGGAGGAAGGCGGCTCCGAGAATGTGGGCGACGCAGACGAATTCCAACGTCAGTCCTTCGCCGAGGCCGAGCGTTTTGTTGAATTCGCACGGTTTGAGCAATGGCGTGACGGCGGCGGCGTCATCCACTGTGTAGAGCGGAACTTCCGGATGCGGACCGACGCGGCCTTCCTTTTCATGGCGCTTCCGTTTGAATTCAGCGTCTTCTTCATTGATTTTGGCACAGTCCATCATGACGATTTGGGCGATGTCCGCCGTGGCGCGCGTGCAGTAGATTGGACCGCTGAATCCGGCCTTCACAAGAAGCGGGAGACGGCCGCAATGGTCTAGATGAGCGTGGGTTAGGACGACCGCATCCAGCGATTCCACAGGGAATTTGAAATCTTCCCAGTTGCGTTCTTTCAGGTCGTGCTCCTGATAGAGGCCGCAATCGATGAGAATGTTCTTCCCGTTGGCTTGCAGGAGGTACTGCGAACCTGTGACGTTTTGTGCGGCGCCGAAGAAGCTGATGTTGACTTGCATTATGGGACCCTCCTATTGTAAAGAGATTAGGGATGCGGTACACCGAGGAAGCCTTCGTGGAAGAAGACTGGCTCGTAGCCGTGCTCCGTCACGAAGCGGGCGGCGGTTGCCATGCGCTGCGCATGATCGGGGATGTAGTTCTTGTAGAACGGCCAGAAATACTGTTCGTGTGTGAGCAAATCTATGATCTCTGCCGTATCTGGACTATCCATGTCCTTCTGTATCATGGGGATGATGTCATCGATTTTCGTACAGTTGATGACTCCCGTGAGGCGCGAGAAGACGATACCCGACGGCCAGTGCATGAGCAGACGTGTGTTTTCGAGCTTGCCGCAGGTGTTTTCGTCAAGTCCAAATGCGACCATGTAGCGGTTGCGGTATTTGGTGAAATAGCCTGAAAGCGCACGGACGCCGCGTTTGTAGAGGGCGGGGAGGACGTCCGACTGGATTTCGCCCCAATGGATGATGGTGGGCATAGCCCATGTGTCGTCTCCCGCGAAGCGGACGATTTGTTCATTGACGAGATCGAGGTCGTGGATGACGGTTACGGCTGAGGCGTGTTCGTATGGGCGGTCCGGAAATTCATTGTAGGCGTGCCATGTGAGTTTCAGCCAGTTGGAGTTGTCGAGAAACTGCTGTTTCCAGCAGTCTGGAAGCATGGTGAGGTTGAAATCCTTTTCAGGCGTCTCGAAGAAGCAGTTGATGGAGAACTTGGAGCCGAAATCGTCGTGGATTCGCTTTAATATATTAAGGTAATAGTTGTCGAAGATGTCCTTTGGTTTTTTCTTGGCCAGATCGCGGAGGAAGAAGGAGTTGTCGTCGATGGCGAAACGATAGCGTTTGCGGGAGAATTTGTCCCATACGACGCGGATGCGGTGGGATGCTTCGCCGTCTGGACCGATGCCGATTGCGGTGATGTCGTTTTGGAACGTGGTCAGCGTGACGGTAGCGGAAAATGCCTCGCCTGAACGCCTTGCAGCAATCCCGTTGACGGAGACGGCCATGCCGAGGGAGGCGGTTCCCGTGACAGTGACGGTTAATCCGTCTGCTGTCTGGACGCCTGTTCTTGCGTTGAGGACGGCTCCGTTGAAAGGTTCTAGAATGTGCAGCATATTGTCTCCCGTGTGAGAAAACACGTGAAAATCGTCTGTGAAAAGGTGCGAAAATGAAAGTATGGTTTACTTTATATAAGTTGGTAAAAAAAGCAAGTACAAACGCCCGTTGATTTTTGTCAAAGGGCACGATGGAATGGTCAAAAACAAGACTGGAGGCAGAAAATAATGGATTCAGTGCGTGTAGCGGTGATCGGAGTGAGTGGTCGTGGCCGCGGACTTTTGGGATTGCTTCTAGGGATGCCAGACGTTGAAGTGATCGGTGTTTCAGATTTGTATGAAGACCGTGTGGCCCGTGCAAAGCAGGATGTGATCGACAAGCGCGGCAATACGCCGATGGCGACGACTGATTATCGCAAGCTGTTGGAACTGAAAGAGCTGGATGCCGTCATAACGCCGTCGTCATGGACCTCCCATGCGGAAATTTGCATCGCGGCGATGGATGCGGGCAAGTATGCGGCGACGGAAGTCGGCGGTGCGACGTCCATCGAACAGTGCTGGGAGCTTGTCCGTACGAGCGAACGGACGAAGAAGCCATGCATGCTGTTGGAGAACTGCTGCTACGGTCGTGAAGAACTGACCATTTTCAATATGGTGAAGCAGGGCTTGTTCGGCGAACTCGTCCATGCGGAGGGCGGCTATCAGCATGACCTGCGTGATGAAATCTGCAACGGCCGCGAAAATCGCCATTACCGTCTGGGAAACTATTCGAACCGCAACGGTGAAGTCTATCCAACCCATGAGCTCGGACCGATTGCAAAATGCCTTAACATCAACCGCGGCAATAGGATGCTGACGTTGACCGCAACGGCTTCCAAGGCTCGTGGCCTCCATGAATGGATCAAGAACCATCGCGGTGAAGAATATGATTTGTTCAACCGCCAGTTCACGATGGGCGATGTCATTACGACCGTCATCAAATGCGCCCATGGCGAAACCATTACGCTGACGCATGATACGTCGCTGCCACGCCCCTACAGCCGCGGCAACCGCATCGAAGGGACGAAGGGCATCTGGATGGAGGACAAATACGCCGTCTATCTGGAGGGCGTGAGCCCGAAGGCGGATGTGTGGGACAGCCTCAACAATTATTATGAAAAATACGAACATCCGCTCTGGAAGTGGTACCGCACGGAAGGCGTGAAGGGCGGCCACGGCGGCATGGACTATCTCGTGCTGCGCGCATACGTGGAAGCCGTCAAGGCCGGAACGCAAACGCCTATCGATGTTTATGACACGGCTTCGTGGATGGCGGTGACCTGCCTGAGCGAAGATTCCGTCGCGATGGGCAGTATGCCCGTGGCGATTCCGGATTTCACGAACGGCAAGTGGTTCCAGCGGGAGCCGCCTGTGCTGGGTAAGTACTGTCTGGCGGAAGTCTGTGACTGCTGAGGCGTGAAGGATTTAACGCTGAAGCGCGAAGGCGCAGAAAAACCATGACAAAAGTGGACAAAATCGACTTCCAGTATTATATTAAGGAAAGACATTTCAGATAGTATCGGCAAAGCAAAGTGCCAAAACAAACCCAAGCCAATTGGAGAAAAAACGATGAACAAGAAGACTGTGAAAGACATTTGCGTGAAAGGTAAGAAGGTTGTGATGCGCGTTGATTTCAACGTCCCGCTGAACGACCAGCAGGTCATCACGGACGATACGCGCGTCCAGGCCGCTCTGCCGACGATCAAATACGTTCTGGAACAGGGCGCCGCTCTGATTCTGATGAGCCATCTGGGCCGTCCCAGCGGCAAAGGCTATGAAAAGGAATTCAGCCTGAAGCCCGTCGCCGACTATCTGGCGAAGCAGCTTGGCAAAGAAGTCAAATTCGCGGCTGACTGCATGGCTGCTGACGCGGAAGCGGCGGCCCTGAAGCCCGGCGAAGTTCTGATGCTGGAAAACACCCGCTTCTACAAGGCCGAAGAAGGCAAGGCGAAGCAGGCTGAAGGCATGAGCGATGAAGAATACGCCGCCAAGAAGGCCGAAATGAAGCAGAAGAAGGCCGCCATGGCCGAGAAGCTCGCCAGCTACGGCGATGTCTATGTCAATGACGCGTTTGGTACGGCCCATCGTGACCATGCCTCCACGGCGTCCATCTGCAAATATATGAAGGCCAAAGGCGGCCCATGCGTCGCTGGCTTCCTGATGCAGAAAGAATTGGATTATCTGGGCAAAGCGGTTGAAGAGCCGCAGCGTCCGTTCGTCGCCATCATCGGCGGCGCGAAGGTTTCCGGCAAACTGGAAGTTCTGCAGAACCTCATGAAGAAGGTCAACACGATCCTGATCGGCGGTGGTATGGCCTATACGTTCCTGAAGGCTCAGGGCCACAACATCGGCAAGTCCCTCTGCGAAGACGAACTGCTCGACACTGCGAAAGCCACGTTGGATGCCGCGAAGGCCGCTGGCGTGAAGTTCCTCCTCCCGCTCGACAACGTCGCCGCTGACAAGTTCGCGGATGACGCCAACACGCAGGTTGTCGGCGACGACATTCCCGCTGACTGGATGGCTCTCGATATCGGCCCGAAGACGGTCGCCGCCTACGCCGCTGAAATCGCGCAGGCCAAGACGGTCGTTTGGAACGGCCCGATGGGCTGCTTCGAAATGAAGAAGTTCGCGGATGGCACGATGGGCATCTGCAAGGCTGTTGCGGACAGCGACGCCGTCAGCATCATCGGCGGTGGTGACTCCGTCAGCGCCGTGAACAAGAGCGGTCTCGCCAGCAAGATGTCCCACATCTCCACCGGCGGTGGCGCGAGCCTCGAATTCCTCGAAGGCAAAGTTCTGCCCGGCTGCGACGCTTTGGATGACAAATAAGCTGAAAGCAAATACGGGAGGGGCCCGCTCCCGCGGGACCTTCTAAAACGGGAGGGCCCCGCTCCTGCGGGACCATAAATCAAAATGATCCCGCAGGAGCGGGACCCTCCCGAATTTTAAATATTATATATTTATAAGGAAAAGAACCATGGCTAGAAAATATATGATCGCCGGCAACTGGAAGATGAACAACACGGCTGCTGAAGGCGTTGCGTTGATCAAAGACATGAAGGCCCAGTGCGACGGCAAGTGCTGCTGCTGCGAAAACGCTCCCGAAGTCGTTGTCTGCCCGCCGTTCACGACGTTGAGCGCCGTGATCGCCGAAGCGAATGGCACGCCGCTGAAAGTCGGCGCCCAGAACATCCATTGGGAAGAGAAAGGCGCCTACACGGGCGAAATCAGCGGC
>JAGCSE010000219.1 GCA_017964325.1 Victivallales bacterium
GACGTTTGAGCGGATCATCGGCACTGCTCCTCTGCCGTTCATGTTCTTCTTCTACAGGAACGACTGTTGGAAAGCCTGCCCGACGGATGAGTCACGGCAGGAAGTCCTGTTGAAAACGGCTGAAGCAGGAGCCGCGTGCATCGACGTCATGGGTGATTTGTACAATCCGTCCCCTCGTGAACGCACGTACGATGAAGAGGCAATCAGCAAACAGAAGGAATTGATAGCGAAAATCCATGAACGCGGAGCGGAGGTCGTCATGTCGTCGCACATGAACGAACCGCTGAAGATGCCGGAGGTGTTGGACCAGTTGCAGGAATTTGAACGGCGCGGTGCGGACATCGTTAAAATCGTGACGACGGTGAACACGGAGGAGGAGTTGCAGGAGGCCATCAAGACGACGATGCTTCTGCATCATGAACTGAAGAAGCCGTTCATCCATTTGGTAAACGGAAAATATTCGCGGTTTCACCGCTTCATGGGGCCCGTGCTGGGCGTGAACGTCTGCTTTGCCGTCCATCGCTACGATTTGCGTTGGCCGATGACGCAGCCGACTGTTCGCGCCATGCGGACGGTCATCGACAATATGCACTTTCAATTGAGCGATTTTGATTGATTGGAGAATCGGAGGCTGCCATGACAACCATTTGCCGATACAAGATGACGCCAAAGGAGTTGCGCTATGCGGTATGTGCGCGGCACCGCCATGTTTACACATGGCAATGGCGGTTGGCGCATATTGTCATCGGGCTGCTGCTGGTCGTTGGCTGCGGGATTTCCATGGCGCGTGTTGTGGCAATTGACTATACGGAAATTGCAACTCCGATGTTTTTTACGATGTATGGCTTGTTTTTTGTTCTGGGGGTGATTCTGCTCTTCTACAAGCAAGTTGGCGTGCTTGTCCAATTGATGGCTGCCAGAAAAAATAAATTGTATGAGAAGGATTTTTCTTACGAGACATCGATAAACGGCGTTGCGAGTCCTGCGTTCGGGACGGATGTCACATTGGCGTGGCGGACGTTTCGGCACAGCGGAGTTGAACCGCATGGCATTATTTTGATATTGCCTGGCGGCGAGTTCCACTGGCTTCCGAAAAGCGGCTTTGCGGATGAAGCTGCATGGGAGGCCGTCGCTGAAATCGCCCGCAAACGGCTTCCGACGGATGACGGCGATTGATGGCGGTGCAAAACGCGGAATTATTTAAATATCGAAGGTAAAGGAGGATGTGTATGTCAAACTGGTACAGATGGTTGTTGTGTTGCATGGCTCTCTGGGGCGGTGTCGCCAAATCGGTGGACTTTTTGGATTCGGATTCGATATGGGATTTCACTGGGGAGACTACAGCTGGCGGAAGCGTCCGCTGCGAGATGGTTGACGCTCCTGGAAAGCCTGGCTTGAAGACCTTGAAACTGACGTTTCGAAAGAAAGAACACAAGATGAATTGGCTGGATGTCGCCTACAAGCCGCTTCCGACTCTTGATTGGAGTGCAGAAGACTATTTGGTGATTCCCTATTTTGCTGAAAAACCGAATATTTCATTGTATGTGAAGGTCATGGGCGACAATGCCACGAATCCGAACAAGGCGGTGGTCGAGCATCCTCTGCCTGCTAAAGGAGAGCAGCCGCCGTCGGCAGGACAGTGGCATTTGCTGAAGATTCCGTTGCCAAAGGATGCGAATATCAAAAAAGGTGTGAATACGATCAGCGTCTATTGTCCTATGATGGAGCAGAATTTGCTGCCGTTGAATGAAGACGTCGTGTTCTATGTTGGCCTTGCCAAATACAAGGCGAAGCCGCGCGTTCCGTGGCCCCCCGTAAAGGAAAAAATCGCCCAAAGGAATATAGTCGTATGGGACAGCCCTGTCACGGATGGTTCCCCATGGATAAAAGTAAAGGACGGCAACAATCAGAACGACCATGCGGCGGAGTTCAAGGATGGCGCAATTTGCTTTATCTCAACAGCTAATGGCTGGAATGAGTTTGCATGGTCCGATCATTTACGACTGTCATTGAAGCCTGAGACGACATATCGTCTTGATTATGATTATGAGGTGACGGCTGATCTGAGCGGTACGAACTGCACGTTCTACAGTCTTGTGCGCTGCGGCGAACCGATTATCAAGGATGTCGGTTGGCAACAATGGTTGGGCGGCATAGGTCAAAAGGGCCATAGGTCTGTTATTTTCACCACACGTGAGAATCCAGATTACAGGGTGATTTTCGGCATACGCGACATGGGCGGCATTTGCATCCGCAATATCCGAATTGTTGAGGTAAGATAATCAATACAAGGGGATTAGGGATATGAATAGACTATGGTTGTCGATGATTGTTTTTTACGGATGCCTGTTTGGGCAGGCCGTTGAAAAGGATGTGTATCTGACAGGCGGCTGGGGGTGCAATGGCTCTCAGGAAGTGTTGGATCAATATGAAAAGGCGGGATTTACGTTGGCTCCGCATGGATCGCTCCCGTGGCTGAAACGGAAGGATTTCCAAACCATCCACGCTGTGTCGGGCCGTCCGCCGGCGGATGTCGCTCGACCTTTCGAAACGGCGGATGGAAAGCTGCTGAATTCCGTCGGTTTGTTCACTCATGTGAATTTCAATGCGCCAAGCGTCGAAAAATGGTGGGAAGAATACGTTCCGCGCGTCGCCAAGGAGACGCACAACGCTGATAAGATCGCCTATTGGAAGGTCCATAATGAGTTCGGTTTCCACAGCGGTGAGTTGTTCGACTACAGTGAAGGTTCGATTGCCAAATATCGTGTGTGGCTGAAAAATCGTTATGGTGCTATTGAAAAATTGAACGACGGTTGGGGAACGACTTGGGCCTCTTTCGATGTCGTCGAACCGCCGCGGAAGGATTTGGCGAAAAATCTCCCTAACTGGTTGGAATGGCGTCGTTTTACGGCATGGAATTTCGCGCGGTATTTCCGCGAGACGGGAGATATGCTGCGCAAAATCCTCCCGAATGCGAAGGTTTCCGATAATTTCTACATCACGCCTGGTCTTGACGGATGGGATTTGTTCGAACTGGCGAAGCAGACGGATTACATGGCGATGGACATCTATGCCATTGGCCGTTGGGACAATCTGATGAACAACATGGATGTCGCGCGTTCCGCCGCATACGCGTGGAAGAAGGAATTCCTCATGATGGAATACCATGCCGGTCCGAATAACTGGATTACGAAAGTCTATGACTGGCAATTATATACGGAAGCGCTTCTGGCGTGGGCGCGTGAGTCTCGCGCATTACAGTGGTATATGTGGAATTCAGGCAAAAGCGGCCGCGAAGAAGGCATCCACGGCATTCTGGATTTGGCCGGACGTCCGACGGAGCGCATGACGGCAGTCACACGGATTTCATCGTTTGCGCAGCGCTTCGCGCCGTTGCTCAAGAGGGCGCACGTCATGTCGAAAGTCGCCGTCATTGTCTCGCAGGACAGTCAGTACTACCAGCGCGCCATTGGAAAAGGCGTGTGGGATTACATGAACATGAACAACAGGCTTGGCCGCATGCTGGATTTGGCGGGCATTCCGTTCGTATTCATCGATGCGGAGCAGATAACGGAATTGAATCTGGATGAATATCAAGTGATTATAGTTGGCGCGGTTCCCGTTGTCTCGAATGCGGCCATGGCGCGTTTGGATGCATTTGCGACGTCTGGCAAGGCTGTCGTCTTCCATCCGCTGGCGGCGACCATGAATGAATTCGGGCAGAAACGCGTTGGCAAACAATATTTCAAAGAAGAATTGCTCAAGGCAGAGGACGGCAGGCTGTTTGCCTCCTATCCGCTGACGGAAGGAAAAGGCGATTACATCGTCGAAACCGTTGGCAACGGAAAGAAAGCATATTGCAGTTGGAGCTTGACAGGCATTGATACAAAGGATCGTGACGCTTTCCAGAAACTGGCGGACGCTTATGCGGATATGCTGTTGAAGACAACGGGATTGAACCCGTCGATCCATGTCGCATCCGATGGCTTGAGTCCTGCCTCAATCGATGTCCGTCTGCTTCGCGACAAGAAATTGAATATGTTGTATGTCACGAAAACGGAACGTGTTCCGGCGAGCGTGACGTTGACGTTGAATGATTTCCATGAGACAACGACGGGATGGTTCTATGCTCCCGATACGGCGGCTGTCAAGAAAATCGACGGCGTTTTGGCGGATGGCAAGCTGCAATTCAAGCTGGATTTGGCGGACAACGCGGGCAACGGCGGCATTCTGCTGTTCGGCGAATGGCAGCCGATCGTCGATATCGCCTCCGCTTCCGGACAGGATACGTTCCGGCCGGGCGAAGAGACGGAACTGCTTGTCGGCGTGGTGAATATGGCGCCGATGACGGTTTCGGGCAACGTCAGTCTTAAGCTTCCCAACGGTTGGAAGGTGGAACCAGTCAATGGAAACGCCCTTGAAAAAATCGGAGCGGGGCAGAGAAAGCAAGTGGCGTTCAAGCTGTCCGTTCCCAAAGACGCGAAATTGGATTTCTTCGCGTTTGAAAATCCAATTACAGCAGAAATAACTTTCACGGAAGGTGTTGAAGGGACGCTGTCCGCTAGGATGCAACCTTTTGTGAAACCGACGCTGGACATCCGCGTCGTCTATCGTGACCAGATGCTGAATCCGTGGCAGGAATTGACGCCGCCGATTCTCCGTTGGGGATGGGATTCGGAAGTTCAGACGCCTCCTCCGCCGCCCATGGCCGTCCGCAGCCACGTCAATGCGAAACTGGAATTGGACGCCCGTGCGGATTTGATCGGCAAGCCGTTGGATTTATCCGTCGTTCATGAGAATGGGACAAAAGGGGATGTGTATTTTAAAACGGGACGAGGCGAAAAACCGTTGGAGAATACCATGGAGGTCGTTTTCAATCTTCCGATTCCGGGAAAATATATCCTAACGGGAAAAGTCGGCGGCTTTGAAGAAAAAGCGGAATTCGAGGCGGCGGCGGGAGTTGAGACGGCGGCCATGGCGGTTCAACAAATGGCGTTTATCAGTTGGCATCCGACGACTGGAACGCCGATAGGGCTTGCGTCGCAAAAGGTTGCCAAAGGAGCTCCCGTGAAGATTGAACTTTCGGAAGAGGCCATGAAAGGATGCAATCAGTTGCTGAAATGCAATCCAAAGGGCTTTGGAAAGAAAGATGCGATTAAGGAAATTCCATACGTCAGAACTGCTGGAGGAATCATCTTCAATGCGGATGCCGATGAAAACGGAGACGGCGCGTACGAATTCCGTGTGCAAAGCGATGTTGACGGAAAGCTGCCGAAAGCCCCTCCGCGTGTCTCATGCGAGCAACCGGATGCAGACCACATGGTCGTTTCTGGGGATTCCTACAAAATTTTCTTCAATACGACATTCGGTTGGATTGAGAAGATGCAGCTCAAGACGGCAGATGGCTGGAACGATTTTCTTGTCGAACGGACAGGCCCCGTGCTGGCGACGATGGACGGAAAGTTCGCAGGCCCCGAAACGAGTTCAGGAGCGACATCGCTCACCTATACGTTTAATAATGTATCAGGTTATCTGGAATTCCAGCGTCCGCTTGATGACGGCCATGTCTCCATGAAGGAATGCTGGACGTTCGAGCCGAATCACATGAAAGTTGATATTCGTATGTATAATAATACGCGCGCGCCTGTGAGATACCGTTCTCTCGTCTATGAGATCGGAGCCAACGACAAGACGGCTCCTGTCTGGAAGATACTGGACGAAGAAGGAAAGAATGTTGATTTGGGGCGCGTTGACAGCGGACGGATCGGCCAGACAACAAAAGGCCAGACCATGATTTTGGATACGGACAAAGGCCCGTCCATGGCGGTGACATTGCGCCGTTGCGCACAGAACATGGCTTGGGCCACCATCAACAATACGGTACAGCATGGGGCCGCCTTGACAAAAATCGATCTGGTGCGGAGCATGTCGGTCGATCCAGGTGATTTTATTCTTGCGGAATTCGACTGGTGGCCTTCCACGGATAGCCGCCCAGCTGTCGGAGATCCCCATGTATTTGTCTATGCTGATGAAAGTCGAAACAGAAAATAATCCCGCATGAGATGTCTTGCGCAGGAGCTTATTGAGGCTTTTAATGCTCCTGTGCAGGGTGGAAAATCGTTTTTTCTTTGAAAAAAACAAAAAAAATTGGCAACATGATTTGAAAAAGGAAAAAGGCGATGTAATTTAATAATCCGTCACCGCTCAAGGGATGAGCAATCATCTGCAAGAGGAGGCAATCAGAAGAATTCACGGAGTTTCTTGCAAAATAGGAACGAAATGAGTTCTTTCTGCAAGACCAAATTCCTGTTTCAGGACATTTCGATGTTGCCTTTCCGTGAAAAAAACACTAGATCGGCTTGCAAAGCCGTGAAGACGGTGTAGATTAAATGGCGTGACAAGGCGGCGCGCGTTTTTCGCGTCCGCGAGCTCTTTGGAAACCGGGCAGCGCAATATGAGCGAACGATAGAGATATCGGAGAAATGGAATGAAGAGACACCATGGGGTTCGCC
>JAGCSE010000220.1 GCA_017964325.1 Victivallales bacterium
CGTCAACATATTCCATGACAAGATAGCAATCCCCCCTTGTCCTCGTCCTGCTCCAGCGTCTTGCAGACGACGATGTTTGGGTGAACCAGCGTCGTCACCAGCGTGTAGTTGTCCCGCACCTCCTCCATCGCCGACGGGTTGTGGGAGACTTCCGGCGGCAGGCCCTTCACCGCCACAAGTGTCCGGCCAATTCTGTCGAAGCACTTATAGACGACGCCCATGCCGCCCTGCCCGATCTCCGACTGCACTTCATACCGCTTCAGAATCACGTCCCCCGTCTTGAAACGACGGCCTGGCGGCGCGTCAGCTGTCCGGTAGCGGTCGTCGTCATCATCGTGCGAATGGTCTTCGGTCATGCCATCGCTGTCCTGCGAATGGTCCGCAGTCTCGAAACCGTCATCAGATGAATGGTTTTCAGTCTGGAAGGAGCCGTCGTCGTTCCGACCGTTGTTTTCAAGAGGTTCTTCCCCCATCATCGTATCCTTTTACCGTCATTGCCTGTAGAGACGGCGTTGAAATGCTTTTTCTTCAATGCTCCATTCCCCAAGAGCGTAGCTTACGGAAGCCACAAGGAAACAACAACACAAAAAGAAAGATAGCAGAAAAATTTATGCAATGCAATTCAGAAGGGCATTTTTATCCCCTTGGAACAGAGTGATCTCCATAGAACCATATCCCCTTCCATAATTATGATTTGGCATGGCTATTCACCTGTTCCAAACATGAATAATTACATCTATCTAATTATTTATTAAATATTTAGCTAACCATTTGCAGTCATAAGGAATCATCAAGAATCATAAATAATCATTATTTCATGCCAATATTTATTTGCTATATATATTTAATAGTCTTTTTTTCAATATGTTATTTGACATTTATAAAATACCATCTATAGTATGAAAAACATTCAAATATTTTCAACAACAAAAAAAAGAAATATTGACAATGTCCAGTGATTTTAGAAACATCATCAGCCAAGGGGGGCAATCCCTTATGGAAGACAACAGGGCGAAGGCTCTTTTCTCTCTCAAGCCCGTCATTGCGCGCATCGCCCAGGCATGCGTCCCGGAACTCCGCGACCTCTCGTGCAAGATCATCGCCGAAGAATGCCTCGAAAGCTTCCATTCCCCGTCCAGTGACTTCAGCTCCGATTTCGCCAAGGTGCTTTCAACGGAAAGGCCGCTTCCCAACTCCTTCCATATAACCTGCGACCTCCTGTTCGAACTCCATCCGCCCAAGTCGATACCCGTGAAATGGAAACCACAACTTCTCAACATTGAAATACAAAATGACAGCCGTATGCTTGACAGATGTCTAGGAAGGGGTATGTTATACACGTCTTGTATATATTACATGGAATATGGCATGATATTTTCTCACCCAAACTATGAAAACGCATGGCGGGTACACTCCATCTGGATATGCCCCTCCGCCCCGCCAGAACGACAAGGGACGGTCATGAATTTCATGATGACGGGCAGTTGCGATCCACACGAAGCTTCCGACAGCCTTCCGCCACGTGAATGCTTCGACAAGTTCAGGCTGACCATGGTGAACACCGGCGGCAACTGCGGGCACGGCAGGAAAGACTTGCCCGGCTACATCTGGACGCTGACCACGCCATTATTGACAAAGGAAGAAAGGTTACTGAAACTCAAGGAGGATTTTGACATGGAAATGACGCAGGAAATTGAAAATGCCGCCGACACCTATGACGACTGGGTGATTGACTTCATCGGACGGAACCACTACGCGGAGGAGATAAAAAAGGCCAGACTCGAAGGAGAACAGAAAGGAGAACAGAAAGGAGAACAGAAAAGTGCAAGAAAAATTGCCCTCAATATGCTACACATGAAATATCCCCTGGATGAAATCAGCAAAATCACTCTAATGAGCAAGTCAGAAATACGCCAGCTTGCAAATGAAAACAACTTGGCGCTTTTATAGTACAGGAGAGGATTTTAACAGGGGGATGCTTATATATTCAAAATTTATCTTGTCCATAACAAAACGCTCTATTACCTCAAGAAGGTAGCTTACGGAAGCCACAAGTCAGCCATCTGCTCAGAAGGCTAGACATCCACAACTACCTGCATACGAACACAGTGAGAATAGCTAACGACAAGACACCCCATCTCCCATCGCGCCCGAAAGGCACCATTTACAAGGACACCATTACCTACCTTACAGGGAATGGAGCATAACAAAAAAACACGCCAATTTCATCAACTGGCGTGTTATAAATAAAATCGTTATTCCAATGATTTAGCGGGCGGCTCTTGCCTTCTCGACCAACTGCTTGAAAGCTTCTGGATCGTTGATCGCCAAATCGGACAACCATTTGCGGTTGATTTCAATACCGCACTTGGTGAGGCCGTCGATCAGATAGCTGTACTTGAAATCCAACGCACGGCAGGCCGCGTTGATACGAACAGTCCACAAACGGCGATAGACACGCTTCTTCTGTTTGCGGCCCTTGTACATATTGGCCATCGCGTGGTCGGTCGCACCGTATGCCATGCGAATGAGTTTGCTGCGGTTGCCGCGGAAACCGCGGGCCATGCGCAACACTCTCTTGCGGCGTTTGCGCGACGGAACGGCTAATGTGGTTCTTGACATCTTTCTTGTTCTCCTCGACCGCCTAGTAACGTCATTGGACTAGCGGCCGTTGTTATGGATGATGGTGACTTTTGACGAATGCGACTGCCTCCTTGCGAGACAATCCCCTTATCCTTACAGGCCGTAGGGCAATGAAGCCTTCAGACGGCTCATTTCGCTGGCCTTCACGGCTGCGTCCTTTCCAAGGCGGCGTTTGCGCTTCGAACTCTTCTTCGTCAAAATGTGACGCCCGTATGCGCGGTTGTGACGGAATTTGCCTGTACCCGTCTGTTTGAACCGCTTTGCGGCCGACTTTCTGGTCTTCATTTTCGGCATGGTCGTATTCCTTTACGATTGCTTTTCTTCAGGGGATTTCTTCGGCACCCCTCACGCGCCTACGCCTAACTATTAGGCTTTATCTACCAGACACTTACAATTTAAAACAATATAAAAAGGAACAGCCTGCCACCGCTGTTCCCTTTTTCGTGACGTTTCAGACACGGACAACCGCCCGCACCCTATTCATCATCACTATTGGCCGTTGCAGAACCACCTTTCGGCGCATTTCCGCCCGCCTTGGCGGACTGGCCGCCTTTAGGCGCCAATACCGCGATGATGTTGCGCCCCATCAGTTTCGGAGCCGCATCGATAACGCTGCGTTCCGACAGAGCTTCCAAGACACGCTTCATCAGCTCGTCACCAATCTCCGTATGGGCCATCTCGCGGCCACGGAAAGTGACAATTACTTTTACTTTATCACCTTTTTCCAAAAATTCAAGACCGTGCTTGACTTTTATTGACAAATCATTTTCGTCAATGTTCGGATGCAGCTTCACTTCCTTGACCTTCGCCTGCACTTGCTTCTTCTTCGCTTCTCGCTGGCGGCGGCTCTCCTGATACTGAAACTTTCCGAAATCCATGATCTTGCAGACAGGCGGTTCGACTTTCGAGGCCATTTCCACCAAATCCAGACCGGCGGCCGCCGCTCGATTCAAGGCGTCCTCAAAGCTCATCAGCCCAAGCTGCTCATTCGTCTCGGACAACAAACGCACCGTCTTTCCACGGAAAAAACGGTCTCCACTTTTTAACTGGCGTGCGATAGGGGTATCCTCCATGCTAAATGCTATGTCTATCCTGTGCATTCAATCAACTGAACGCAACTTGCAGAATGACAACTATAAATTTACACAAGTTCTTGTCTTTTGCAATTCAATAAACACCGTTTATTCACAGATATTGCTGACTTTTCCAGCGGACATGGTCATTTTTCCATGGTCATGCCCGCCGAAATGCGCCTTTTTCACTGTTTCTCAGCGATTTCCTTCTCCAGGCGTGCGACAAGTTCATCGAACTTCATCGAGCCTTCTTCACCTTTGTCGCGGCTACGGACAGCGACTTCGCCCGACGCGGCTTCGCGTTCGCCGACAACCAACAGGTACGGAATGCGCATGTCGCGTCCACGACGGATTTTGCCTCCAATCGGATCCGCTTCGGCATCCACGGAGCAGCGGATGTGCTTCGCCGCCAACTGCGCTTCCAGCCCCTTCGCATATTCCGTGAATTTCTCGCTGATCGGCAGGATGCGAACCTGTTCGGGAGCCAGCCAGAGCGGGAACTTGCCGGCGTAATGCTCTATGAGAATGCCGAAGAAGCGTTCCAGCGATCCCAGCAACGCGCGATGCACCATGTACGGGCGATGCTTCTGACCGTCCGCGCCGACATACGTCATGTCGAAGCGTTCGGGCAGATTGAAATCGAACTGGATCGTGCTGGTCTGCCATTCACGGCCAAGGGCATCCTTGATCTTCAGGTCGATCTTCGGCCCGTAGAAGGCGCCGCCGCCTTCATCCACTTCGCAATCGACGCCTTCCGCCTTGACGGCGTTCTCCAAGGAGTGCATGGCCTGCGCCCACATGTTGTCGTCGCCGACAGCCTTCGCGGGACGCGTCGCCAAATAAGCCTTCACATCCTTGAAACCAAAGCACTTCCACATGTACATGCTGAAGCGCAGGACTTCGCGGATTTCATCTTCGATCTGTTCGGGCGTGCAGATGATGTGGGCATCATCCTGAGTGAAGCCGCGGACGCGCATCAAGCCATGCAGTACACCGGCCTTCTCATAGCGATAAACCGTGCCGAGTTCCGCCCAGCGGGCAGGCAGTTCGCGGTAGGAGCGTGGGCGAGTCTTGTAGATCATGATGTGGAACGGGCAGTTCATCGGCTTCACATAGTAGGGATCGCCGTCGATTTCCATATTGGCGTACATGCCTTCACGATAGAAATCCAGATGGCCTGACGTCTGCCACAGGAGAGCGCGGCCAACATGCGGCGTGTACATCAGTTCATAGCCGTGTTCGTAATGCGCTTCCTTCCAGAACGTTTCCAAGACGTGGCGGATGCGGGCGCCCATCGGATGCCAGCAGACCAAGCCTGGACCGATTTCCTCATGGGTGCTGAACAGCTCCATTTCGGCCCCGATCTTGCGATGGTCACGCTTCTTGGCTTCTTCGATACGGGTCAGATACTCCTGCAAAGCCTCTTTGCTCTCGAACGCCGTGCCGTAGATGCGCTGCAACATCGGATTCTTCTCGTTGCCACGGAAATAGGAGCCAGCCAGCGACAGCAGTTTCACGGCTCCGATCTGCCCAGTGTGCTCGACATGCGGGCCACGGCACAGATCAACGTAATCGTCACCCGTGTAGTACAGGCTGACGGTCTCGCCTTCGGGAATGTCCTCCAGACGCGACAGCTTGAACGTCTGCCCCTTCGCCTCGAACAACGCCTTCGCCTCGTCGCGGCTCACTTCCTTGCGGGTGAACGGCAGACGGCGGCCGAGCATCTTCTTCATTTCCTTTTCGATTTCCTTCAAGTCTTCGGGAACAAGACGTTTCGGCAAATCGACATCGTAGTAAAAGCCTTCATCCGTGCTCGGACCGATATCGAATTTCGCTTCTGGATACAATTTCTGTATGGCGGCGGCCATGACATGCGCCGCGCTGTGACGCATCGTGCTCAAATCAATGTCTGACATTTAATCATACTCCTTAATATATATTGTAATGTAAAATCACCGTAGAACCGTCCGACGGCGGTCACTCCAACACGCCCTTCGTGGAAGGAATGTCCGAACCGCCCGTCCGCGTCACCGCGACACGCAATGCACGGCCGAATGACTTGAAAATCGACTCCAGCCCGTGGTGCGATTCTTCGCAAGCCAAAAGGTCGATGTGCAACGTCATTCCCGCCGTATTCACAAGTGCCTGAAAGAACTCACGATAGAGACGGCAGCTCACGCCGCCCGCCTCTGTTTCGGGAAATGTCGCACGCCATGAAAGATGCGGACGACCGGACAGGTCGATCACCGTACGTGCCAATGATTCGTCCAGTGGCACATACGCATGGCCAAAGCGCGTTATCCCGCGCTTGTCGCCAATCGCCGTGCGGATGGCCTGACCAAGCGCGAGCCCCGTGTCCTCCATGCTGTGATGGGCATCGATTTCCAGATCACCGTCGCAATGCAAACGCAGTCCGAAGCCACCATGCTTTGCAAAAGCATGAAGCATGTGGTCGAAGAACGGGATGCCGCTGTTGATGTCGATGGTTTTCCGCCCATCCAGATCAAGCGAAATCTCGATTTTCGTCTCTTGGGTTTCCCTTTTTACGTCACTTGTCCTGTTTGTTTCCATTGCTTTCTCCTGGACTGTTCATGTCGAATCTACTAATATAATACCCATTCGCCATTTACCAAACAAAACAGTCAATTTGATGGCATGGAGACAGCTTCCAAGAGATAGAAAATACAAATTGCAACCATCTGCGCCTTGCCCTCGCAGTACCTTTATTGAACCAACGGCCCGTCTCCGCAGAATTTCTTTCGTCCGCATTTGACACAGCACTCGCCGCGCCATACGGAATCAAACTGTTCGGCAAGTGGTTCAACCAGAAATGGTTCATCAGTCAGCACGCCATTTTCAAAATTACGACGGTTGTCGCTTTTCGCGCCAAGCCCTGCTCCAGTCAGATTGGCACTGCCGAAATACGCCTTCCGACCATCGGCGATGATACACTTGAAATGCACGCGCGGACAGAGGATTCGTTCCATCTGATGCCAAAGCCGCGGAAAACGGTCGAAATCCTGACGGAAATTCTCTCCTGGTTCCTTTGCATGAATCAACCGTATCGCCACACCACGTTCCAGCAGTGCATCCAGCAACTGCAGAAAAGGAATCATTTTACCGCCATTAGGCATTGTGACATACATATCCTTAATGTCTGCCGTAGCAATCCAAAGCCGTTCGCGCACCTGTGGGACAAGCCCGCAGATGACTTTCTCATAGATCTCCTTGTTTGACAAAAATGCCAGCATAATATCCAAACCTCCCTTCACATCCAACCATGGAATTACAGCATACTATACCGTATCAATATCTTATTCCAAAACATCACAAGCTCGTCATCCACCAACGCATTGCTTTTCGAGATGAGGCAGAATCTGTCTATCGTATCCACCTCTTCCCTCTCTCATGCCTCTCGTCTTTTTTCATTAACCACACTGACACTGTAAAAAGAAGAAGAAAGACAACTATAAAAAATCCCGTAACTCGTTGGAATTACGGGCATATTGGGTGGATGTGCTCGATCGGGCTCGAACCGACGACCTTCTGGGCCACAACCAGACGCTCTAGCCAACTGAGCTACGAGCACCATCCTGAAAAACAATTGATAACACTATTAATATCGCCTGACTTTTCATTTTGTCAAGTTCACCATTATATTATTCCTACATTTTTCCTTCAACGCCATTCCACACATACCAATACAATATGCCTCGAAAAGCTTTTCTAGTCGGAATCTTCTCACAGCCAGAAGAGGCGGAAACTGCCTCGGAACTCGTCAACGAACTCGCCGAACTGGCGAACACGCTCGGTCTGGAAGTCGTCGGCTCGCAAATTGTCAAAATCCGCGAACCCAATCCACGGCTGCTCGTCGGCGAAGGAAAGGCACAGGAAATTACACAGCTCGCCGAAAACGCAGAAGCGGAAGTCATCGTCTTCGACGACTTTCTCACGCCATCGCAGCAGCGCAATTGGGAACAGATGTCCTCTCTCGCCGTCATTGACCGACAGGAGGTTATTCTCGACATCTTCGCCGCCCATGCAAAGACCAACGAGGCGACATTGCAAGTCCAGCTCGCACAGGCCAACTACTCCCTCCCGCGTTTGAAACGGCGTTGGACACATCTGAACCGTCAAGGCGGCAAGGCGGGCGGCATGGGTGCAAAAGGCGAAGGCGAACAGCAGTTGGAAATCGACTCGCGTGTCATCCGCAACAACATCGCCAAACTCAAACGCCAGTTGGAAGAAGTTCAAATGCATCGCAAAATCCAGCGTGCCAAACGGTTGCGAAAACCAGTGCCTGTCGCGGCAATCGTTGGCTACACGAATGCGGGCAAATCATCGCTGCTCAACGCCATGACACACGCAGGCGTGCTTTCGGAAGACAAGTTGTTCGCCACATTGGATCCAACCGTCCGCCGCTTCAAACTGCCAGGCGGGCAGGACGTCCTGCTGGCGGATACAGTCGGCTTCATCCGCAAATTGCCGCACACGCTCGTCGAGGCGTTCAAATCGACATTGGAAGAAACGGCATTGGCGGATTTCATCATCGAAGTCTGCGACGCCTCCGCCGCAGGACTGGACGACCGCCATCGCACAACGGAAGAAGTCTTGGACGAAATCGGAGCGGGGGGAAAACCGATCGTCATGGTGCTCAACAAAATGGATTTGGTCACGGAACCAGTCGAAATCAACCGGCTGAAAGCACGTTATCCAGACGCACTTTTCTGCTCAACCGTCACCGGACAAGGTTTGGATGAATTGGCGGAGCAAGTAGAAGCATTCGTTGATGCCGAATCAAAAGTATTTTCGCTTGTCATCCCCCACGACCGTTATGGAATTGTCACGAAAATCCGCGCGAACTGCTCCATCATCGCCGAACAATATGACAACGACGGTGTCCACCTCTCCGTAAAAGCTCCGAAAAGCCAGTGGGCTTTTCTGGAAAACCTTTGATGTTTCTAGAATCCCTGGAAAATTTGACATGATTGTTTTCAAGGCTATATTTATTGCATCCTTTGACCGAATAGAGCAGAATTGGGCCTGAGTTCGCGCACGATTATCACGATTCCTTTAAATAAATAATATGTGGAAATCCTGAAATCTTCAGTGACAGGCCATTTCTCAAGCGAAACACACACAATCCCCCATCGATCATGCTTATCGCCATTACCGGTGGAATCGGCATGGGAAAAACAACCGTTCTCAGCCAATTCCAGGCCCTCGGAGCCAAGACACTTGACGCCGACGACGTGGCACATGAGATGTATCTTCCTGAACGCCCCGCCTATATCGCCATTCTTCAGCACTGGGGTGCTGACATTTTGGCGCAGGACGGCACGTTGGACAGAAAAAAAATCGCAGACATTGTCTTCCGTTCATCGGATGAACTTGCCTGGCTGAACTCCCTCATGCACCCCCTCGTCAGAGACGAAATCCAAAGACAAGCAGATGCAGACGAAAAACCGCTCTTCTGCGCAATCCCTCTCCTTTTTGAATCAGGATGGGAAAAAACAATGGACAAAATCGTCTCCGTCTGGTGTGACAAAAAGACGCAAATGGAGCGTCTCATCGCACGCGGATGGTCTCGTGAGCACGCACAAGACAGACTGGACACGCAATGGCCGCCTGAAAAAAAGCTTCTCTCGGCGGATTTTGCCATCGTCTCCGGCTGCTCCATGAAGCATCTCGCAGACCAATGCCGCCTCGTTTACCAAGCAATCATATCATCTAACTAAATTCAATCCATCGGTTTTCAACCCATGCCCATCACCAAAATCAAGCAGACCACTGCCAGTTCACCTCTCGCACGCAGACGGGGCAGACCTTTGGCCTCCGCGACAAAAGCCGCTGAAACAACGGAAGGCAACGACCCGCAACCAACGTCACAGGACGACTACCGCCTGACTCCAGGCTCTCTCGGAAAAATCGCCGCGACCATCGCCACGCCGCCCCCGGAGGTCACCGAACCAGCAGCAGAGGAAAACGTCGCGAAAAAGCCAGCCGCACGTCGAGCCATCGGTTTCAAGGCCGCCAAATTCAATACGGCCCCGCAGAAGCGATGGGGAGCCCCCACCGCGCCGCAGACGTCATTTCAAAGCGCAGAACCGACGGCGGAAAGTCAGCCGAAAACGTTCAAGAGCTACGATTCGCAGCCGCCAAGATACGTACAAAACAAACGGGACTCCTACAGCGGAAAAGACAACTACAACAACAAATACAAAAAACGCTACGACGACGGCATCCCGAAAGACCTCGACAACGAAGAAGATTTCCTCGCCGCCGAAGAGTTTACTGGCAAGCCACTTCTGGATTTGACCGAGCTGCAATGCCTCGGCATGATCGAACTCAACCAGCGGGCCAACGCCCTCAATATCGAAGGCGTTGGTTCGTTGTCGCGACACGATTTGCTGTTTGAAATCGTCAAAGCGACAGCCGCACGGCAGCAAGGCGTCATGGTCGGCGGCGGCGTGCTCGAAGTCATGGGAGACGGCTTCGGCTTCCTCAGAAGCGCACATTCCTCCTACCTGGCCTGCCCTGAAGACATCTACATGAGTCCGTCACAGGTCAAACGATTCTCCCTCCGCACAGGCGACACCGTCATCGGACAGCTCCGCCAGCCGCGTGAAAAGGAACGTTTCTTCGTGCTCAGCAAGATATTTTCCATCAATGGAGACAATCCGCTCCACAAAAAGGAAATCATCCCATTCGAAAATCTCACGCCGTATTTTCCAACGCAGCGCATCCTGCTGGAACACAAGCCCGATGACCTATCGACGCGTATCATCGACATCATCACGCCCGTCGGACGTGGCCAACGCGGGCTCATCGTCGCCGCGCCGCGCACAGGCAAGACCGTCATCCTCCAGAAAATCGCCAACGCCATCACGGCCAACAACCACGACATCCAGTTGATCGTCCTGCTCATCGATGAACGTCCCGAAGAAGTCACGGACATGAAACGCGTCGTAAAAGGCGAAATCGTCTCCTCCACCTTCGACGAACCGCCGGACAGACATGTGCAGGTTGCGGAAATGGTCATCGAAAAAGCCAAACGGCAGGTCGAACATGGACGGCACGTCGTCATCCTGCTGGATTCCATCACACGTCTCGCCCGCGCCTACAACACGATCGAGCCTCACAGCGGCCGCATCCTCACGGGTGGTGTTGACGCCAACGCCCTCCACAAGCCAAAACGCTTCTTTGGAGCGGCTCGTAACATCGAAAACGGCGGAAGTCTCACGATTCTTGCAACCGCACTCGTCGATACGGGGTCTAAGATGGATGAAGTCATCTTTGAGGAGTTCAAGGGAACGGGCAACATGGAGCTCAATCTGGACCGCCATCTGGCGGAAAAGCGCGTCTATCCAGCGATCAACATCGAAAAAAGCGGCACACGCCGCGAAGAGTTGCTTGTGCATCCAGAAGAACTCTCCCGTATGTGGAGCCTTCGCAAGGCCCTTCTCGCCGCACCGCAGCAGGAGGCCATGGAAATGCTTATCTCCAAAATAAAGGAGAGCCATACAAACGTCGAGTTCCTCCTCCCGCTCAAGCCCTTCGAAGAAGACGCTCCATCCCAGACGCTCCAATGAAAAACCGTTGAAAACAAACCTGTGTTTTTTCTATTCAACTGTCCTTTTGGAAAGGAGATACACAAATGCCTAAAGGCGAAAAAATCAAATGTCCGTATTGCGAATGCAAAGTTTTGGTTTCGGAAGTGGAAAAAAACGACGGATGCTGCCCTGAATGCGGCGAACGCGTCACCGGATCGTCTTCAAACCTTTTCGACGACTATGAAGACGAAGACGATCTCGATCTCGAAGACCAGGAGTACTCCGATTTCGATGACGAAGACGATGAAGACGATTTCGATGACGATGACGATTACGATGATGATGACGACGATTACGACGACGATGATTACGACGACGATGACGACCGCTAGTCGCTAGCCGTCCACACAAATCGTTCCGCTAAAGCCTTCCCTTTCAGTTTGGATTCCATACCGTGCCTACGACTCCCAACACAAGTTCATACACAGACGACGACATCAAAACCCTCTCCTCGCTCGAACACATCCGAACGCGGCCGGGCATGTATATCGGTCGTCTCGGCAACGGAGACCATCAAGACGACGGCATCTACATCTTGCTGAAAGAAGTCATTGACAACTCCATCGACGAATTCACATCAGGCTTCGGAAAGAAAATCGAAGTTGAAATCAAGGAAGACGGCACCGTTCGTGTCCGCGACTACGGCCGTGGCATTCCGCTGGATTCCGTCATCCCATGCGTCTCACAAATCAACACGGGCGGCAAGTTCAATTCGGATTCGGAGAACAGGCCGTTTGCATTCTCCATCGGATTGAACGGCGTTGGTCTCAAGGCCGTAAATGCTTTGTCAGACGTGTTCACCGTCACGTCACGGCGTGGAGGGAAATCCATGACGGCCGTCTTCAAGGAAGGAGTTTTGCAAAAAAGCGAACGCGGGACGACCACAGAGGAAAACGGCACGGAGGTCGTCTTCCTCCCGTCCGCCTCCATCTTCCCGAATTTCCATTTCGACCCCAAGCATCTGAAACGCCGTATGCAGAACTATGCGTGGCTCAATTCGGGCCTCACCGTCTATCTGAACGGCGAACGCTATTTCTCCCGCAAGGGGTTGCTGGATTTGCTGGAAAACAAACTGGAGGGGGAAGCCCTCTACCAACCATTCCATTTCAAATCTGACACGCTGGAATTCGCGTTTACGCACATTGGCTCCACGGACGAAGTCTATTATTCATTTGTCAATGGACAATATACGAACGACGGCGGCACCCATCTCTCCGCTTTCAAAGAAGGTATCCTCAAAGCCGTCAATGAAATATCGCAGAAACCCATTGAAGCCAGTGACATACGAAACGGAATCGTCTCTGCCGTCGCCGTCAAGCTGACGAATCCAATTTTCGAGTCGCAGACAAAGAACAAGCTCGGCAACACGGACATTCGCGTCGAAATCGTCAACCAAGTGAAAGCGGCGGTTGCGGAGGCGTTGTACAAAAATCCCGCCATGAAAGCCGCCATCTTGGAGAAAGTCGCGCAGAACGAAAATGTCCGTAAGCAAATACAAGCCGTCAAGAAAGGCGCGAAAGAACAGGCCCAGAAGACCGTTCTCAAGATTCCGAAGCTCCGCGACTGCAAATACCATCTCTGCGACTACGATTCCAAAAGGAAACAGGAGGAAAAGGACAAATGCGCCGCCTCCATGCTCTTCCTCACAGAGGGCGACTCCGCAGCCGCCAACATGATTTCCGCACGGGATCCAGACTATCAGGCCGTCTTCCCCCTGCGCGGCAAGCCATTCAACTGCCAAGGCAAACGGAAAGATACGGTCTATAAGAACGAAGAGCTGTATTTCATCATGAAATCCCTTGGCATCGAGGAGTCGCTGGACGACCTGCGCTACGGCAAGATCGTCATCGTCTCCGATGCAGATGTCGATGGATTCCACATCCGCATCCTGCTCATCACGTTCTTCCTGACGTTCTACCAGCCGCTCGTCCTTTCCGACCATCTGTTCATTTTGGAGACGCCGCTGTTCCGCGTGCGCAACAAGAAGCGTAACATCTACTGCTATAACGAGCGCGAACGCGCCGCCGCCATCAGCGAGCTTGGCAAAGGCTGCGAAATCACACGTTTCAAAGGACTTGGAGAAATCTCTCCACATGAATTCGGACAGTTCGTCAACGACGGCATCCGCCTGATTCCCGTTAACATTGACAACGTCAAGAACATCGACTCCATGCTCCAGTTCTTCATGGGGGACAACACCCCCGAACGCAAAGACTACATCATGCGCAACTGCTTCTTTGATTTGACATGAACTCCGAAGACGAAAACATCCCGCTTGCCGCAACGCCGCTTCCCGCCACCTACGAGCAGGACGACGACCAGTTGCGCAAAATGGTCGCGAACTATTATATAGAGTATGCGTCATACGTCATCCAGGACCGTGCCATTCCGGATGTCGATGACGGTCTCAAACCCGTCCAACGGCGCATTCTGCACTGCCTGCACGCAATTGACGACGGTCGCTTCAACCGCGTCGCCTCCGCCATCGGCGACACCATGCACTACCATCCGCATGGCGACCAGTCCATCGGAGACGCGTTGGTCGTGCTCGCAAACACAGAGTATTTCATCGAGAAGCAGGGCAATTTCGGCAACATCTTCACAGGCGACAGCGCCGCCGCGCCACGTTACATCGAATGCCGTCTTTCCCAGCTCGCGCGGGATACGATGTTCAGCAAGGAAATCACGGAATACGTCCCGTCGTATGACGGCCGCAGCCAGGAGCCCGTCTGCCTGCCTGCCAAGATTCCTGCTCTGCTCATGCTCGGTTCGGACGGCATCGCCGTCGGCATGACGACAACCATCTTCCCGCACAATTTCAACGAACTTTTGGATGCGGAAATCGCCCTGCTCAAAGGCGAACAGCCCGAACCGCTCTATCCGGATTTCCTGCAAGGCGGCATCATGGACGCCTCCGAATATGACGACGGTCGTGGTCGCATCCGTGTCCGCGCACGCATCGAGCCGGACGGCGACAAGAAAGTCATCATCCGCGAAATTCCTCCTACCACGACGACGGAAAAGCTTCTCGTTTCCATCGAAGACGCCGCCAAGAAGGGCAAGCTCAAAATCGCATCCATCGCCGACTATACGACTGACAAGGTCTCCATCGAAATCACGCTCGCCCGCGGCGTCTATGCGGAGGAGACCATCCGCGAACTATACGCCTACACCAACTGCGAAGTCTCCATAAACTCCGTTCTGCGCGTTATTAAGAACGACGTACCAGTCGAAATGTCCGTCTCTGAAGTTCTCGCCAGAAATGTCGAGAAACTGAAGGAATATCTGACGAAGGAACTTGAAATCGAACGCGAGAAGCAGGAGAAGCTTTTCCACGAAAAGACCCTCGCGCAGATTTTCATCGAAAACAGAATATACAAGCGCATCGAAAAATGCGAAACCGTCGAGGCGATTTTCAAGGAAACGCGAAAAGGACTGGAAGCCCACGTCGATAAGCTCCGCCGCCCCATTACAGACGACGACATCGACAAGCTCCTCCAGATTCCAATCCGCCGCATCTCCCTTTTCGACATCCGCAAAAACGAACAGGAGCTCGCCAAGATTCTAGAGGAAATGGATGCCATCAATGACAATCTCGCACATATCGATAGATACGCAATCGCTTATCTGACAGGCATTAAGGAAAAATACGGCAGCCTCTACCCGCGCCATACGGAAGTCGCCCAGCTCGAAGCCGTCAAGGCTCGTGACATCGCACGGCGGGACGTCAAAGTCTATCATGACAAGGTCAACAATTTCCTCGGCACGAACGTCAAGGCGTCCGCAAAAGATGCCGCACCTGTCATCTGTACAGAGTTCGACAAGCTCGTCCTCCTGCGCAACGACGGCTCCTGCCGTGTCATCCAAGTTCCTGAAAAGGAATACATTGGCCCAACAAAATACGTCATGGTCGCGGATCGGTCGCAAATCTATTCCATCATTTATCAGGACAAGACATCTGGCACATGGTATGCGAAACGTTTCCGCATTGGCCAGTTCATGTTGAACAAAGAGTACCACATCATTCCCGAAGATTGCGTCATCAGAGAACTTTACACGAATGACGGCGTAGTCATCGAATTCCAGCTCGTCGCCAACCGCCGCCGCTCCTGTTCGACGGTAAAGGTTGATTTCAAGGATATCGCCCTACGTTCTCGTGACGCCCGCGGCTTCCGTGTCACCGTCTATCAAGTGGAGAAAATCAACGTGCTGGACAAAGGTCGGAAAGCCGATCCGAACGCTCCTGAAGAAGAAGAGGCTGCCGATGTTCCCGAACAGTCATCCGCCGAAACGCCGTCAACAGAACAGCCGCCTCAGACGGAAGATGCGCCTCCCGCAGAGCAGCAGCCAGAGAAGCCGAAGCTCAAGAAACGCATCGATGAAGACTCACCTTTCTTCTTGGAATAAAACGATAAAAAGCTGTTGCAACGTCTATTATGACACACAACAGCTTTTTTTCTACACTCATGTCTCATGCAAGTATTGAAATATGACATGATGTTTTTCAACAGACCTGATTTTTTAGAAACAGGGAGAACAGCAAAATGTGTTTCTACCTATTGGAAACAAAAATATAAAATCTTCCAATCAATCTAAAGCAGGGCGTCGAATAGCTTCTGAATCTTATCGGTCGTTAGCGGCTTCAGAATTATGGAAGTGAACAAGCCAGCACGGTCATCTTTCAACGACTCCACATCCGACGTAATCGCATGAACGGGAAGCGATTTGAACGCTTCGTCCGCACGGATGCTTTCAACCAGACCGAAGCCGTCCATCTTTGGCATCCAAATGTCCGTCAATACGATATCCACATGCTGCTGTTTCAGCCGCTCCAGAGCTTCGAAGCCATCATGTGCCTTGAAGATATCCTTGAAACCGTATTTTCGGAACGTCGCAAGCATGACATTGAGATTCATCTCAATGTCATCGACAATCAGCAGGACAATATCGCCAAACGTCCGATTTTGCTTTTCATTCGCAGGAACGCCCTCCGTCGTTTTCGCACGTCTGTATTGAATGCCAGGCAAATCCACGCCAAACGTGCTTCCACGCCCCAACTGGCTTTTCAACGTCATCTGTCCGCCCATGCACTCCACCAGCGAACGGCTGATTGCAAGGCCAAGCCCCGTACCTTCCATGCGAATCTGCAACACGCCAGTCTGCTCGTAAGGCTTCAGTATCTCCTTTTGGCGTGCGTCGTCAATACCGATGCCCGTGTCCTCCACTTCAAAGTGCAGCGTACCCACATTGGACGTATCTTCATGGAACGACGCACGAAGCGTCACGCCCCCCTCGTTCGTGTATTTCACGCCGTTGCTCAGGAAATTGACAAGAATCCGCAAAAGGTGCTTCTTGTCCAAATCCAGAAGCGGCATTTCACCGATGTTGCAGACCAAATTGAGATTCTTCGCCTTCGCATCCAAAGCAAAGATTCTCATGGCCTCGCGGGCCATCTTCGGCAAATCCACAGTTTCGGGATTCACCTCCATCTGCCCGGCGCCCAACTTATTCATATCCAGCACATTGTTAATGAGATTCAACAACGCGTTGCCGGCCAGGACGATATTCTCATAGTACTCACGCTCCTTTCCATGCTCATAACCGCCTGAATACAGCAAATCTGCATAGCCGACAACAGCATTAAGCGGCGTCCGGATGTCATGGCTGACTTGCGCGAAGAAATTGCTTTTCGTCCGTTCAGCCGTCACGGCGCGGTCACGTTCATGCTCAATCGCCTTGCGCTGCCGTTCCTGGACAAGCGTGAGGGAAAGCGTATCCGCAAGCATCGCGCTACGGACTTTTATCGTCTCATCGACCGTGACTTCGCGGTCGAACGTCAGCAACATCATGGCGTTCAGCCTGCCGTTGATCATCACAGGCAGCAGCAGGAAAGCTTCAGCCGTCCAGCCTGGAGTGTTGCGGAAGCCATCCAGTTCCGCCCCCTGCGCAAAAACGTAATTGCCTCCGTCGGCGAAACGCTCCATTGCATCGCGGCACCATTCCAACAGGGCTTTATCCACTTCAGCACGAGAATCTTCCGACGGATTCCGCCATGAACTCAATTCCAGCGAAACGTTATTCTGTCCATCAACGAGCATCCAAAGTATGTGTTCGAAATCTTCACGAGCGTTGTACAAATCATGCAACACATCTTGCAAGAAAGCATCAAATGTCGCGGAACGGACGGAATGCCGCAGCAACGCCGTGCTGAACCGCTCGTTCGCCACCTCCATCTGCAATCCTCTGTTGCGGACTTGCAGTTCTTTCAAATGCTCCTGCATACGCGCCGCGATGACACCGCCGTCACGTTTTTCCTTGAAGAACAACTCCATGTATTTCAACAGGATATGCTTCTTTATCGGCTTCAGCAACAAGGCGTTCATGCCAGACGTGGAGGCTTCCTCCACAAGACCGATGCCAGAATTTCCCGAAATGCCGATAATCGGCAACGTCGTCGCATCCGAACGCTCCAATGCACGGAACGCCGCCGCCACTTCCGGGCCGCGCATTCCCGGCAGGAAAATGTCCATGAACACGAGAAAAAATTCCCCCTCACGGGAGGCCTTCAGCACCTTCAGAGCATCTTCGCCGCTTTCCACAAGTTCGACCGTAGCCCCCAGCCCTGCGACCGCGTTCTCCAAGACCATGCCCGTCATGTCGTTGTCATCGACAATCAACACCTTGCAGCCCGTGTAGTCGATCGCCTCGCTCTGCCCCACGGCTTCCGCATCCTGCAACACTTTCTGCAAGACGTTCATCACCTTGTACTTGTTCAACGGGAGGCTCATGTTCGCGGCAATCGCCAGCCGTGCGGCCTCCGATTCAATGGACGCCCAGTTATGCGACAACACAATCGTATGTCTGAACGCATCCGCGCAGAAATTCATGATACGCGGCACGATTCCGCTGTCGCCATGCTCCCCTGCGGGCCATTCGACGAACATGAAATCGACAGGCTCCTCTTTCTGCGAATATTCCAATACATCGTTAAATGTCTGGAATATCATGACCTGCATACCAATCTGCTGTAGGATTTCCGCCAGCATCTTCGCATCTTCCTGCTTCGTCGTCAGGATGCACGCACTTTTCTTCGACAAGCCGTCTATCGCTCCTTTCTGACCAAGGAACGTCACATGGCGGTAGTGTTCGACCGCCTCATACAAATCTGGCGGCATGACAGGCTTCCCCAACCATCCGTTCATGCCCGCGCTGATGACGGCTCCGCAGCGTTCTTCGTTCGCATCGCGAAGCAGACCGACAATCGGCAGCAACTGCATCCCCTGCGAAGGCATCTCGCGGATGGCACGTGTTGTCTCCAGCCCGTCCATCCCCTCCATTTCAACTTCCATGAGGACGCAACTGTACAAATCGGACTCGTCGTTTTTTTTCAGCAACTCCAGCGCGGCTTCGCCTCCAGCAGCGATTTCGACAACTGCATGGACATCCTCCAGCATACCTTTGAGATATTCGGCCTGCCAGACGTTGTCATCGACTATCAGAATCCTGCTTTTATTTAAATCGGAAGGAGTGCTCATCTTATCAAATAGTGCTATGCTGCCACGATGATTTTCACAATCTCGTCATGCAGCGACTGCAAAACAGGCAATTTCTCATCAATTCCCGTCAACTCGCCCTTGCGGGCAATCTCGACAATCTCACTGCACACCGTAAGAAGCGGCTTCAGTCCAAGGCTCGCATACACGCCCTTGATTTCATGCCCCGCCTCGAAAAGCGCTGTTGCGTCTTTTGCGGCCAGTGCCTCCGCCATTTTCGTAACACATTGAAGATTTGGCAACTTACGCAAAAGCCGCTCATACAGCTTCTCGTTGTTCATCAATGTCTCCGACAGCGTTTCGTCAACCGTGCAACCTTTCGCTTTCAGCGCCAGCAATAATGGATTTGTCGTACTCATTGGCATCCTATTTTCTTCTGAACAAATACTATTTCTTAAATAAACTATATCCAACTAATGAAAAGTCAATTATTCCCAAAAAATTGTTTTCCATTATGGCGAAAACTTTTGTGATTTTCCATTCCACGATTAAAGTATTTCCATGTAATCGTTGAACACATCATTCAATCAGGATAACATCCATGACAAAAAAAGTGCTGATTCTAGGAGCGACAGGCGCCATGGGCCAGTATCTGACGCCAATGCTCGCCGACCTCGGCTACAACGTTGACGCCGTCTCGCTTGACGACATGACCAGCGAGAGGCCCAACCTCCGCTACATCAAGTCCAACGCGAAAGACAAAGCCGTCTTCAAGCAGTTGCTTTCCAACAACTACGACGGCATGGTCGATTTCATGATCTACCCGACCGCCGACCTCCCCTACTATGTGCCGCTCGCCTTGAAAAGCGTCGGGCACTACATTTATCTTTCCAGCTACCGCGCATACGATGACAAGGAGCATCCCGTCCGCGAATCATCCCCCCTGCTCTGTGATTCGGCGGACAACGTCCTCCTGCGGAACTCCGACGACTATTCCATCTACAAGGGCCGCGGAGAGAAGATTCTGCACTACATCGGCGGTCGCAACTGGACCATCATCCGTCCTGCCATCACCTATTCCTTCATGCGCTACCAGCTTGTCACGCAGGAGGCTCCGAACACCGTCGGCCGTGCTTTCGCGGGCAAGAAGACCGTCCTGCCGATACAGGCCAAAAACGTGCAGGCGACCATGAGCTGGGCGGGCGACGTCGCCCACATGATCGCCGGCCTGCTTTTCAACGAAAAGGCCGTTGGCGAAGCCTTCACCGTCGCCACCGCCGAACATCATACATGGGGCGAAATCGCTAGTTACTATAAGGAAATATGCAACCTCGATTCCGTTTGGATTGACAAAGAAGACTACATCCGCCTCATTGATCCGGATCCGTTCTCCAACGGCGCAAGATGGCAGCTCGAATACGACCGTCTCTTCGACCGCGTCATGGACAACTCCAAAGTGCTCGCAGCCACTGGCATGAAGCAGGAGAAGCTCATGAAGCTCTACGACGGCCTGAAATACGAAATCGCCCGTTGCCCGAAGGACCATCCATGGCCCGTCAACAAGCGGATAGACGACTATCTCGCCGCCATGAAATAATACAACCATCCCAATACCAATAAATAAGGAAGACAATATGGAAACCTGCCGTTTTACATTCGACCGTGATGTTCCAATTCTAAGAGACACCGACATTCTCGTGGTCGGCGGTGGTCCCGCCGGTCTCGCCGCCGCCGTCTGCGCTGCACGGCGTGGAAAGAAAGTCGTTCTCGCCGAACGACTTTTCTGCCTAGGCGGCACCGCCACCAGCGGTCTCGTCGGCCCGTTCATGACCTGCACGGATCCGGACGGCACGAAGATGATCATCAAAGGCTTCTATGCCGAACTCGTCAACCGCCTCATCGCCGCAGGCGGTGCCATCGATCCGATGTCCATCGAAAACGGCGACGCCTATTCGTCATGGCATTCGAAAGGCCACCGCAATGTGACGCCGTTCAATTCGGAGGCGTTCAAGACCGTCGCCGAAGAGATGTGCGAAGAGGCGGGCGTCGATGTCCTGTACGGCGTCCAGTCGCTTGACGTCAAGAAGAACGGCTCCCGTCTGGAAGGTGTCTTCTTCCTTGCAAAGGAAGGAGTTGTGTTCATCAAAGCCAAACAGGTCATCGACTGCACGGGCGACGGCGACGTCGCCACCATCGCTGGCTGCCCCATGTTCAAAGGCGACGACCAGACAGGCGAAATGCAGGCCGCCGGACTGTTCTTCACCATCGAAGGCATCGACGAAGCTAAACTGCTTGAACGCCGTGCCGAGCAGGGCGAGATGTCCATGCGCTACACGCCGGAAATCGAAACCGCCATGGCCGCAGGCGAATATCCCATTCCGCGCAAACGACTCGGCCTATACAAGAGCTGCGACGGCACATGGCGTTGCAACATCACCCGCATTCCGGACGTTGACGGCTCCACCACGGAAGGCCAGACCGCCATCATGCTGACAGGCCGCAAACAGATCATGGCCATTTTGAAATTCCTCCGCAAATACGTCCGCGGCTGCGAAAACATCCGCCTCGTCGAAACCGCCACCATGCCCGGCATCCGCGAGACGCGCCGCATCCATGGCGATTTCGTCCTCCGCGAACAGTCGCTCATCGACGGCGAAGTCGTCCCCGACACGATTCTCGTCTGCAGCAATTCGCGTGACACGCATATCGGCCTCGGCGGAATCTACATCCCATCGACGACGAGCTACACCCTCCCCTATCGCATGTTGCTGCCGCATGGCATCGACAATCTGCTCGCCGCCGGACGCAACGTATCCTGCGACCGCCCAGTGCTTTCCGCAATCCGCGTCATGCCGCCGTGCTTCGGCCTCGGCGAAGCCGCCGGCAATGCCGCCGCCATCGCCATCGAACAGAACTGCGCATGCGCGGACATTGACGTCAAGCTTCTCCAACAGCGTCTCGCCTCCGAAAACGCCTGTCTTGAGAAATAACCTTTTTTCCATAACATATTATCACAAAGGAGCCACAAATGTATTTCACAGGTTTTGCAGACGAAGCCGCCAAAGATCTTGCAGGCCAGATCAAGGCCACTAAGGAACTCGGCTGGACGAATATCGAATCACGCGCCATCGACGGCGTCAACATCCATGACCTCCCGCAGGACCAATTCGACCGCGCGGCGGATGCATTGGACGCCGCAGGCATCAAAATCAACTGCTTTGGCTCCGCCATCGCCAACTGGGGCAAGAAAATTACGGAGCCGTTCGATTCGTCGCTCGCGGAGACGGAACGCGCCATCCCGCGTATGAAACGCCTCGGAACCAAGCTCATCCGCATCATGAGCTTCGCGCGTCTTGACGACCGCGAGCCCAACGACCAGATGGAAGAAGAGCGTTTCCGCCGCCTTCGCATTCTTGTCAAGATGTTCTTGGACAACGGCATCCAGCCCGTCCACGAAAACTGCATGAACTACGGCGGCATGGGCTGGCCTTTCACGCTGAAACTGCTCGAAAACGTGCCCGGCCTCAAGCTCGTCTTCGATACGGGCAATCCTGTCTTCACGTTGGACAAATCCAAACCGAAACCATATCCGCAGGAATCCAGCTGGGAGTTCTACGAACACGTCCGCGACCACATCGTCTATGTCCATATCAAAGACGGAACCTACGATGTCGCAACGAAGAAGACTACCTACACATGGCCCGGTGAAGGCGACGGCGACGTTAAGAAAATCGTCGCGGATCTCATCAAAAACGGCTACGACGGAGGCTTCTCCATGGAGCCCCACATGCAGCTTGTCTTCCATGACAGCGCCGTGACCGCGCAGGCCCAGGCCATGTACGATAACTACGTCGAATACGGCCGCCGCTTCATGAAGATTGTCGAAGACTGCAAGAAAGGACTGTAACTCGCCTGAAGGGCGATATTTGGGTAACCCCCGACTGAAGTCGGGGGAATAATAACGATATGAAACGCATCAAAATCGGTCAGCTCGGCATCGGACACAACCATGGAGAGGCCAAAATGGCCGCCCTACGGAAACTGCCCGACCTGTTTGAAGTCGTCGGCGTCGTCGAAAGCGATCCGGAATGGTATCGGAAACGCTCTTCGCTCAACGCCTACAAAGGCATTCCGTTCATGACCGAAGAGGAACTGTTCGCCGTTCCGGGCCTCGAAGCCGTCGCCGTCGAAACCGACGGCTTCGATCTGGTCACCACCGCCATCCGCGCCGCCAAACGCAGCCTCCACATCCATCTGGACAAGCCTGCGGGACAGTCGCTTGGAGATTTCAGACAGCTCATCGACATCTGTCAAAACAGCAATCTGGCGTTGCAGCTAGCCTACATCTACCGCTACAATCCAGCCATCAAATTCTGTCTGGATATCGTCCGGAAAGGATGGCTTGGAGACATCTTCGAAATTCATGCCGTCATGAGCCGCTATGACGGCGACAATCCGGATTACCGCCGTTGGCTCGCGCAGTTCAAAGGCGGCGCCATGTACATCTTCGCAGGATATCTCATCGATTTGGTCATCAGTATGTTAGGCAAGCCGGACAAGGTCACGCCGTTCATGCGGCAGACGCGAAACGACGGTCTCATCGACAACGGTCTGGCCGTCCTCGAATATCCCGTCGCCACCGCCACTGTCCGTGTTTCCGTCGCGGAAATCGACGGCATGAAACACCGCCGCCTCATCGTCTGTGGCACGAAAGGCACGTTCGAACTCTGCCCCATCGAACCACCAGGCAATGAATATTACACGCGGCATCTCACGCCGCGCCTTACCTTGAAATATGATACGGAAGACTACAAGGCGGGAACCCACATCGTCGATTGCGGAACCATGAACGACCGCTATGCTGGCCAGCTGGAGGAATTCTTCCACATCATCCGCGGCGACATAGTCAATCCGTATCCTTTTGAACACGAATATCTTCTGCACGAAACGCTCCTTGCCGCCTGCGGCTTCCCAGGCTTTGGCCTTTGATTGCAGTTTTACTTCATAGCAGCAAAATCATCACAAAAAGAGCATATTTATGAACGAAATCATCAAACTCTGGAACAACCGTCAAATCATCACGAAGCAGGCTCCGCCGTCCATCACCACCTATCTGCTTGACGACGGCGCCCCGCACGGCGCCATTCTCGTCATTCCGGGCGGCGGCTATGGTTGCGTCTGCGAATCGACGGAAGGCTACGCCATCGCCCGTCGTTTCAACGAATTAGGCTTCCATACGCTTGTGCTCGACTATCGCTGTCAACCGCACCGCTATCCGGAACCGCAGCAGGACGCCCTCCGCGCCATGAAAATCATCCGCGGCAACGCCGAAGCATGGAAGATCATTCCAGACCAGATCGCCGCATGCGGCTTCTCCGCCGGAGGCCATCTAACAGGATGCCTCGGAACTTTACAGAATGAAGACATAGATGCTTCAGATCAAGACGAATACGATGCCGTCGCTCCATGGCCGACCGCCCTCATCATGGGCTATCCCGTCATCTCACTGGAAGGCTGGAGCAACGTCCACACAGGCAAAAATCTGCTTGGTGACAAATACAACGAACTCCAAGTCAAATATTCGCTTCAATACCGCATCAACGAAAAGACGCCGCCGTCGTTCGTTTGGTGTACATTCGCCGACCAGATGGTGCCCTATCAGAACAGCCTGATCTTCGCGGAAGTCATGGCCAAGGCCGGCCGCCCGTGCGAACTCCACGTCTTCCCCTACGGTGCCCACGGCATGCTGCTCGGCATCGACACGATCGATGTTGGTCAATGGACGTCTCTCGCCGCCAACTTCCTCCGCACGCAATGGAAACGCCAGTCGCTGGCGGAAGGTTCGGAGGAACGGAAGGCCTTCGACGACCTCTACACGAACGCCGTCCAGGCCAAACTGGAACCACCACGCTAGTCTTTTCAATTAATCATTAGTCATTAATCATTAATCATTAAAAGGAGCCCCCATGAAACTGCTCTGCTCCCTCTTGGCCATCTTGTCCGTCGCCGTTTTAGCGCAGCCATCCGTCTTCCCGTCGCAGGAGGATTTGATGAATCCGAAGAAATGGACGGCCAATTCGTCTGGCTCCATGACCATCTCCTTTGACGAAGCGGAGCAGGCCCTTCGCTTTGACGTCACATTTCCCGCGAACGTCGATAAATGGATCTATCCGAAATTCCATGTCAAATCTCCCGTGACGTTCAACGGCGCGAAAACCATGACGTTCGACATGAAGATCGCCCCCACGCCGGACTTCAACGGCTTCATGACCTGCCTTCTCATGCTGGGCGGCAGGGCCGGCTATACACCTGCCGAGCCTGGACAATGGAAGACCATCACGCTAGACCTTTCGCATCTGGATCTCAACTCGGCCGATGAATTGCAGCTCGGCATGAATCCCAAGTATTTGAAACACACATATTTCGTCAAGAACATCCGCTTTGGAGGAACACCCATGGAACGCGTTTACCAGCCCGCCATCACGACCGACGCCCCGTCAACCGTCTTCTTTGAAAACTCCGAACATGTCTTCAAAGCCACTCGCGTCCTTCCGAACCTCCGCTATACCGTCGAGGATTGGCATGGCAACGTCCTCCTCCAAGGCGCATGGCCAGCGGATGGCAAAGAACCGCTCGTGATTCCGCCACAGAAGCCTGGCTATTACATAATTAAAACAACCAATGATTCAGATATAGACTTACGTGATTATTCGTTCACAGTCATCGTCGATCCCGCCAAACGCGTCTTTCCGAAGGACTCCTTCTTCGCGATGGACGCCGCCCTCAGCTGGGTCAGCCGCCCGGGCACGTTCGAATGCCCATGGTACGACGGCGACACCTACCGCCTCACCGCCGACCTCTGCAAATGGGCCGGCCTCGTCCATATCCGCGAACGCCTTTCATGGAATCAGACGCAGCCGAAGCCGAACGAACCGCCGAAATACGGCCATTATCTCGACAACGCCCAAATGTGCAAAGAGCGTGGCATCTACATTTCCGGCATGTTCCATGATTCCGCCAATTGGGCAGATCGCATCGAAAAGCTTCCCGCCAATCTCGCCGCCTTATATACATATTGTAAATACAATGCGGAGGTCTTCGGCGACTGCATGCTCGATTGGGAATTCTGGAACGAACAGGACATCAGCTTCGCCCCCGAATCCGCATGGGACTATGCCGCTACCTTCAAAGCCGCCTATCTCGGCTTCAAGGCCGGCAAGAAGGACATGCCCGTCACCTTCGGCGCCATCTGCGCAGGGCCGCTGAATCCGTATGTCTATACGATGTTCGAAAACGATTCCGCCAAATTCAGCGATTTTGCCAATTTCCATACATACGCTCCCATCGCCAACTATCCCGCCTTCTACAACGAAATCCACAAGCTTCTCGACGATATCGGCCGCTCGGACTGGGAGGTCTGGATCACGGAATGCGGCACGAATCTCGAAGGCAACTCCACGGGGGACGGCGTCATGAAGGGCCTGAAGGCGCATTCGCCTGAACAGGAAATGATTCTGGCCGAATTCTATCCAAAATCGCAGATCGCACACATGATGGGCGGACTCATCCGCAACTACTATTTCGTCTTCGGCTCCTACAATGAACGTAACGGCACGAAAGACTGGGGCATCCTCCGCCGCGATGGAACGGTAAAACCTTCCTACGCCGCCATCTCCACGATGACGAACCATCTCAATCCGGCCAAGCTCGCCGGCGAAATCGCCGTCAACGACAACGTGAAAGTATATCTTTTCGACCAGCCCGACGGCTCCCAGACGCTCGTCTATTGGTCCGTCTCCGAAGTCGATACAAGCCGCGGCTCCAATCTGAAAATCACGACGGACAACGCCACGACATTCACGCTGGCAATGGCTGACGGCGAATACGCTGCGACGGACATGGTCGGAACGCCCTTCACCGTTACCGCCGCCAACGGCGCCGCCACGCTGAACGCCACCCGCTGGCCCGCCTACATCGACGGAATCCACGGCCTTTCCGTCACGAAGAAGCCCGCCTACCCGCGCGGCAAGATGATCACCTACGCGCCGTCGGCGGACGAAGATCTCACCGTCGTCATCCGCGTCGATGCCAATAAGGATGATTTCAAATCCGCCAACCGCAAGTCGTTAGCGGAAATGCCCAACGAGACGGGCCGCCTTAAAGTGCAGGTCTGGAATCTGGACAATACGCCCAAGACGGGCCGCCTGCTCGTCGAAGGCGGCGTTTTGGACGGCATGCCCGAAACCATCGCCCTGCCCGCCATGGGCAAGGCCGAATTCGATGCAATCTACAAACCGTCCCACGAAGAGAAGAATTATGACACAAAGCTCGTCATCACAGGGCTTTTCAACGCCAGGAAATCGTCCCGCTTCGTCATGCCCGTCCGCCTCATCGGCCTCTTCCTGAAGCACTGCACATACACAAAGATGGACCATCTCATGAAGCCCGAAGCATGGCGGCGCAACACCTCCGCCGACTCCTATTCCGCCGTCTATGACGACGCCGAGAAGGCCCTTCGCTTCGATCTGGAATGGACGGATCCCGCCAAAGACCGCTGGTTCTATCCGGAGCACATCCTGCAGCTTCCCGATGAGTCGTTGGAAGACGTCTTCGCCGTCCAGTTCGATGTCAAATCCGTGCAGGACAAAGTCGAAAACGACTTCAAGACCGCCCTCCTCATGCTCGTCCCCCACAAGGAAAATCAAACAGGCGGCTACAGAGGCGTCGGCTACGCTTCGCCACTAACCACATGGGAGACGCGCCGCCTTGTCATTCAAGACGTCGCAAACAGGAAGGACATCCAGATGATCCGCATCGGCGCCAATCCCGTCGGGCACAAGCTAACCTACTGGATTCGCGACATCCAATTCATACGTGCGCCACAAAATTAAGCATACGAATGTCAGAGATGACCACATTTCTATGCGGTCATCTCTGAATAAATAATAAATTTATATGTTTAAATGATTTATAGCTAGAAAACAACTCATTGAAGCTCTGATTCCAGCAATGCTCGGGACCAAATTTTCAAGTTGTCAAACGTACCATTGAAGGTGAAAGCATGATGGGGAGAATGGGCACCTAGCGTGCCTTTGAAGCCGTCGAGACGTGATGGCGTATAGGCGGAGGTGTTGTGAATCAACAACTTGCCATCGACATAGAGACAGCGATCGTTGGACTTCCAGACAAGTGCGATGCGATGCCATTGGCCTTTCCTGAGCGGATTTGCGACACCACCCGCGAAAGCAGGCATACCGCCACAATGGATGCGGAGCTGGCCGTTCATAATATAAACGCCGATTTCATCGTATCCATCAGGAAGGCCGTTGCCGTCGGTTTCCATCAGATAGAACAAGCAGGCGTATTTGTCCGATTCCGTATTGGCAAGCGTTTGCGGATCAAAATCTGGTCGAACCATGAATTCGATGGTTCCTTCGGTCGGCTGAGGACCAAGCAGTTCAATACCAGACGGAAGTTGTACATAACCTTTGTTCAGGATTTGTAAGGCATTGCCATCATTATTAGCGGCACGTTGGGCATTGAACGGAATTCCTATGAAGCCATTGCCAGAATAATCGAAGATATAGGGCAGATCTGAATCAAAGCGATAATGGAGTCGCAGGCCGTCCTGCGGTTGCGTTTTTGGAATTGCAAATTTGCTGAAATCAATCTGTTCTGATTTCTTTATTTCGTTCGGGGCATTGTTCATGGCAGCAGCGACTTGCTCTGGCGTCACGCCGCCACGGCGGCGCGGGCGGCCTTGGATGACTGGTTCATGTCCAAGAGCGACGACAGCTTGTTCGAGGCAGTCCGACATTTGGCGGCGGGCGGCGAGCAACGCCTTGTGATCAAAATTGTATTCGCGGAAGCTGGTGGCGACGGAAGTATCGACATCGCAAATCTTTTTGATAGCGGCAACCAAATCAGGCCATTTATCTCCTAGTTCGCGGGCGGCAACCTCCAGCAAACAGAAGACCTCGTAATCCTCCATGCCGTCGCGGAGACATTCCCAACGGATAGAATCGACTGGCTTGCCGTCGCTTCCAGGATAAATGACGGAACCGTCGCCGTTTGCGTGGGGGAACATTTCGCCTGTCATCCATGGATTTTTCGGCCAATAGGTAATGGACCAGTAGAGCATGCCGTCGATATCGTGCTTCCATGAGAGCCATGGCCAGATGCGGCAGTCGATAGCAGGATAGTCGATCCAAATGTTCGGGAAAGGATGTCTCGTGCCAAACGCAACATACCACCAGACTTCACGGTCTTTTTTCTGCTCTGCTGCAGAGAGTTCCGCATTGTAGGAATAGACTTCAGGACACCAGATATCGACGAACGGCAGTTCTGGAGGGAAGCTGCGAGCAGTCATCATGTTTTTGAGCAGGCCTGGCTGCGACACTTTGATTTGCGAAAGGAGGTTGTTGACATGCGGATAGTCTTTTGGTTCGGGCTCGTCAAATAAATAGGTATAGAAATATGGCAGCCAGCCTTTTGGACCAAGATGTTTCTGGAATTCGTCCGACCACACGGCGAGCGGCTGGCGGACGGGCGCGATGTGCGATGTGATGCCTTTGTCGAGAGCTTCCGCGAACTTGGCATCGAATTCCGTCCAATCGAAAACGGCGGGATTGTCTGGCTGTTGCCAAGCTTCGAACTGCCATGTAGGCCAGGCCTGCAGCCAACCATTGGACATACAGGCAAATTGCCGCGTGGCGGAGAACAATGTCTTTGCGGGACGATCGGAAAATGTGACAACTGCCTTAAGTTCAGCATTTTCCGTACCAGTAACAATGAATTTGACAGAAAGAATCTTCTCGAATGCGATTTGCTCTTTGGTGAATTCGACGACAGTCGTCTTATCAGCGGGAAGTATGCGCTTCGGCAGGGCGTTGAGCGGTTTGTCCAACAGGGTGACAGTTGTCTGAAGTTCGGCGGCTTGTTTTGGCGTGACGGTGATTATCAGCTTTTGCGCATTCTTCCAATCCAACGTGGGAAGCGAGACGAGTTTTGGTGCGGGAACGCTGTTGTAAGGCGTGATGCGGTGTTCGAGCAGATTATCCAGATAGGCGGTGCGATCCTGCGGGACACGCCAATTCGGATTCATGCCAAAAGCCGTCGTAATGCTGGACTTGCGTGGAATCGTGAAATTGCGGACACGGACTTCAACGGGTACTTTCGTCGGGCTACCATTCATGGCTGTGACAGTGACAGAGCCTTTATAGAGAGCGGCGGGTTGATTGTCTGGAATGCGCACGTCTAGCCAAATGGATTCGAAAGAGTCAGCGGCGATGTCGAATGGCGCAAGCTCCATCAATGGATCGGGCCAGAGGCCGACGTGTTCAACTTTGTAAACTGGTTTATTCGTGTTGACGTAGCCGACGCGGCGAAGGCGCAACGACCTAGCGGGCAAGACCTTGCCATCGTCGGATTTCAAATCGCCGTCAATCTTCGCTTCCGTGAGAAGCAACGGGAAATCATTAGCAAACAAGACGATCTGGGCTGCATCCATTTCATGGCGCGCAGCGTCCAGACGGATGGTACCGCCAATTTCGCCGTTGAAATCACTGTGTTTCAACAACTTGACGAGCGACGATTCGATGCCGTATGGGATTTCATTGGCCGAATGATTCTTCGTCATGAAATCAGCTTTCACCTTGAGATTACGGGACTTGGTGACAATGGTGGCGATTGTGTCATGCAATGGCGACTGCTTGTCCGGCGGAACTTGGCCAAGCAGTTCCTTCAGCGTGCTGATTTTTGCGGAAAGTGCTGCCGCTTCAGGAGATGCAAGCCCTTCCAAATTGGCTTCCGCAGTGTGGACGAGCTGTACAAGCGGATTGACGGGAATTGGCAAAAGAGCACGGAAAATACTGCGGCTATTGTATTTGCATTCAAGATACAGCTTGTTGTTCTGAACCAGTGAATAGCTGAATGAGCCGTCTTTGGGAAGAACTTTGCCGTCCAATTCGGTGGAGATGCCGTCAGCGGATGACCACACAAGAGCGACGTTACCATGGCCTGGATATGTCAAATTCCATGAAAACTCTCTCGGATACGGTTCATTGGAGAAGCGAATAACGCCGAAAGCGGACGGATTGTGGAAGCCACCGACGGATGGCGACCATGTGCTGAATTCGGGAAACGTCGTGCGAGAACGGCAGACGTTGAGCCGCCATTCATCACCATCCTTTGGAATACCGCCGAGAACGTTGAATGGAATGGAAACACTTGCTGTCCAACAATCTTGGGCGGTTTTGCAAGATGCCACGATAGTCTCCGCATTCCAATTGGGGTCTTTTGTAAGTTCGTCAAAGACTGTTCCAATGGAATTGACAGCGACATGGACGTAATCTTTCCAGCCTTTGGGCTGGATGAACAGCTCAACACAATCGTCGCTCCAAACTTGGCTGTCCCGTGTTTTGGCATTGGCGGCTAGCTTGTCTATCTTCGGCTCCAAGCAAACAATATCGAAGATGAGTGATGTCGCGTCACGACGAATAGTTACAGTAGTTGCGGCGGCGGGCATGGTGTCGCCCGCAATAGCGGGCAAATTGCCCAGCGAAACATTTCCTTTCGGAGGGACGATGGCTAAAGGAATCCATGCGTAAGCGACAAGGCAGGACAAAATCAGAAATAGGATGGCTTTTTTCATGGTCATTCCTGTGCTCTATTGATCTCCGAAGTGACTGATATGGAATTTCTTAGCTCCACAGACGGGGAACTCCTGATCACCCCATGGCTGATACCATCTGGCGTAGCCTTTAAGGCGGTTTTCTGGATCATAGACACCATATTCGAGAGCATCCACGGCGGGTTCAAGACCGCGCCCAGATTCAAAATTGATGCTGCCTATTTCGACGGCGCACGGCCCCTTGGCATGACCAAAAAGCTCTGTTGTCGTGGTGGTTATGATGCGTTTATTATGCTGTGCGGTGATATGGTTGATGATGGTCAAATGGGAGGAGTCATGAAACGTGACGCCTTCTTCACAATTATGAATATAAAGGTAGTCAGCAATGACATGTTCACTGAGAACGAAGCCATAACGGAATCCCTGTGCAGCGACACTGCGCAACGTGTTGTGGTCGTTTTGGTCGCCAGACATCATGAGGCCGACGGTATGACATGGATTCGGCTGGAGTTGCTTGCCAAGAAATGTATCTCCAACGTTGTCGTCCAGGCAGAACTGCGAATCCGCCACATGGGCGCGAGAGACATTCTGCAGATTGACGGCGCTCTGCGTGGGATACATGCGGTCGTGGTCAAGATGGACACGGAATTCAAGATTGGCGATGGAGAAGCTCGTAAGGCTGAAATGGCCTTTGCATGAATCGCCTTCAGGTGCTGCTAAAATGGCGTAGGGACGTTCGTTAGGATCATGGACTTCTGGGGCCTGCCAGTCAGAAAAAAGGAAAGTATTGTCATTGCGGAGCGTGCCGAATTTTGTTGGACTGAATATAGTCGGACAATCTGCGCGGCGGACAATGTAGGCGTTTAGCAGCCGGCAAGGCATTTCGCCTTCCAAGAAGATGTTGTGTTGGCCTGGCGGGATGACGAGCTGTGCGCGAACAGGGCATCCGTTGTATGTTTCCACGGCAGGTGATGCGATGCGGTAACCATTGGGGCTGAAAGGGAAACAAATGCGTCCACCACCACGTTTCACACAAAAATCAATGGCGCTTTGTATGGCCTGCGTGTCGTCTGTGATGCCGTCAGCTTTGGCACCAAAATCCATGACGTTGAATCCGAAAGATGACATTTGCGTCTCCATATTTTATAACAAAGGCAAAAGTGCGAGAGAAAACAAAACATAATACAATAGCACGGAAAAATATGTTGTGCAATTGAATGCTGTGACTCCATCCCATAGTCTTGTGGTAGATTGCTTTATATTAATGGAGATTTTTTAACGCAATATGTCAGATGGTACTTTATCAATCTGCCAAGACAGTGCTTTGCCTCTCCAATAGTTTGTTCCGCAAATACTTAAGATATTCAGAATTGACTCCCAGCAATTCCATGATTTGAATGTCTGTATAATGGTGGTTTACCATTCTTTCAAGACAATCGAGCTTTTCATTTTCTCTCCCTTCTTCTCTCCCTTCTTCTTTCCCTTCTTTTCTTCCTTCTTTTTTTCCTTTTTCAATCAGAAACTGCGAATAATTGCACATATCTTCGGTCTCCCGTGTTTTGCTTATACCATTTTTTCATGAAATTCATCCAAACGTTCCATCAAACCGATGAACTGTCAATCTGCCAAGACAGTGCTTTGCCTCTCCAATAGTTTGTTCCGCAAATACTTAAGATATTCAGAATTGACTCCCAGCAATTCCATGA
>JAGCSE010000221.1 GCA_017964325.1 Victivallales bacterium
GCAACCCACGGAGAATACGACATTAACGTTAGAACCACGTTAGTGGTGGCAGGAATCCCAACCATGGGTGCAACCCACGACATTTTCGCCCGACGGGCAAAACATCGTCGAGAAGCGACGCAGCGCAAAGCGCGACACATTCGCAGCTGGCGGACAAAGCTCCCTGCCATAGCGCCCGGAGGACAACACAATTACTCATTACTCATTATTTTCTTCATCAGTTCAATCATCGTATTGGCAACAATTTCCGCATCATGAACGGTGTTCCCGTGCCCGAACGTCACACGAAGCGTCCCTTTCGCCGCATCGACCGGCAGGCCGATGGCCCATAACACATGGGAGACTTCCGTTGAACGCGAATTGCATGCTGCTCCTGTGGAGACGCATATCCCCTTCAAATCCAGCAGATGCAGCAACGCCTCGCCGTCGCGATTCGGAAACGACACGCTGACATGTCCGGGCAGCCGTTTCCGACTGTCGCCATTGAACACTGCTTGCGGAATGTTAGCGGAAACGATGGTTTTGAATGTCTTCGCCAATTCCTTCAATCGTTCTTCCGACTCCCGCATGTTGTTTATGTGGAAGCGAATTGGAATGACATTGCGTAATCAAAGCTATCATCCCTCCCGAGCCTCCCTAAAGAAACTAGAGCATACAGAAACCATGGTCTCATAATAGGAACGTAGCCATTAGATGGGATAACATGCTTATTTCTTTAGTAATAACAATGTCTGGGAGTGCACTCGGAAAAACACCTTGATTTTTAATTGGGAGAAAGAGCGACTGTTAAGAGAAAAAAAAACTTCTTCTCGTTGTGATTTCATATTGTTGTATTATTATAATAATGTCATGATTTACAACATAAACGATTTGATACGGGAAGCAAAAGCCGTCTATCAGGAATGAAAGCACGAAAGAAAGGATTGAATGGTAGATAAAGCAGTATTATCTTATGATATAATTCGATACGAATCGCATTTCAAATCATATTCATCAAGCCGAAAATACTGTAAAAATTTACAAAAGAAACAAAAGATTTTTACAAAAGATTACAAAAGATGAGATTTTCATCATGTTGGATTTAAACAACATACTAGCAAAGCTCCTACTTCGTCCTGAAGATGAAATAGTCGAGTTCAAACAAGCTCGGAATGATTTCTCCTTCGACGAATTAGGAAAATACTTTTCCGCGTTGAGCAATGAAGCCAATCTTCATGGGAAAGAATTTTCCTGGCTGGTCTTTGGAGTGGAAGACAAGACGCATGAAATTCTAGGCTCTCATTACAGGGAGTATGGCAAGCGTTCGCTGAATACACTTAAACATGAAATAGCCGACAAAACAAGCAACAGGATCTCCTTTGTGGAGATATATGAATTAACCGCTGAAAATGGCGAACGCGTCGTCATGTTTCAAATTCCTGCAGCTCCTCGGGGGATTCCTGTCGCTTTCAGTGACATATACTATGGTAGAGAAGGCGAATCCTTAAAACCGCTGAGTTTGGAAGAACTGGAGCGAATACGCTCGCAAAACAAGTCAGACGACTGGAGTGCTGAAATAATCAATGAAGCCACATTGGACGATTTGTCGCCTGAAGCCATTCAACTGGCACGTTTGAATTTCCAGCATAAGTTCCCCCATTTGTCGGAGGAACTCAAGTCTTGGAATGACACTGTATTTCTGAACAAAGCCAGATTCACCATTCATGGGAAGATAACCAAGGCGGCCATTCTGCTTTTGGGCAAGCCAGAATCTGAAAGCTATCTTGTTCCAGCCGATATCAAAATTCGTTGGATATTAAAGAACAAGGATGGTAGTGAACGAGACTACGCCATCTTTGGATGTCCTTTCCTGTTGGCTGCAAAGGAAGTTTTTGATAAAATCAGAAAACTCAAATATCGTTACTTGCAGGAAGGATCGCTATTTCCTGAAGAAGTGAATCAATATGAGTCATACGATATCCGGGAAGCGATCAACAACTGTATTGCGCATTCCGACTATCGAATGGGCGGCCGTATCAATGTCGTTGAATACGATGACAAGCTGGTCTTCTCCAATATGGGAAGCTTTATTCCAGGAACCATAGAAAATGTCATTGAACGGGACGCACCAGAAGAACATTACCGCAATCCGTTATTGATTCACGCCATGTTCAATATCGACATGGTGGATACTATTGGAAGCGGTATTCGCCGAATTTTTCTGAATCAGCGCAGACGTTTTTTCCCAATGCCTGACTATGATTTATCGAATAATCGAGTGCAAATGATACTGCATGGGGAAATTCTGGACATGAAATTCGCCACGCTTCTGGCTCAGAATCAAGACTTGTCCCTACGGGATATCATGTGGCTTGATAAAGTTCAAAAGCATTTGAAAATCAATGACGAAGCGGCAACGGCATTAAAGAAACGCGGTCTTTTGGAAGGTCGCAAGCCCAATTGGGTAATTTCTGCAAAAGCTATACAGAACCTTCCTGATGCCTCTCTTAAAGCAAGATACATTGATGATGTCGGCTTGGACGACAATGAATGCATGGACCGTATTGTTAAGTATCTCAGAAAATTCACATGCGCCTCCAGGCAGGAGATTTCCACGATGCTATGGAAAGTATTGCCGGCGGTTCTGGATGACAGGAAAAAATACAATAAAATAACGAATCTGCTTTCTCGTCTCAAACGACAGAATCGTATTCGCAATGTCGGCTTTTCAAAATGGGAGCTGATTGAATAAGATACGACATCGTTTGATTTTTATCATACCTGTTTTGATATAAAAGATATTCACTTGGTCATCAAAAAACTCATCTACGTCTTTCTCCTACTGGAGAAAATCAATGTGGAATCTATTAGGGATATAACACTTCGACATGGGCATCCATCGACATTGCATTTTAATTTGGCCCTCCGTCCTTTGTCGGTAGCATCCCGCAATGTAGCGACGGCGTCCCGCTTGCGGCCGATGATGTGCCGTCCTGCGTCCCGCCGTCGTGTTGCAAAAACGGCGCCCCGAAGGGCAACACAATTACTCATTACTCATTACTCATTATTTTCTTCAGCAAAGCAACCAGCGTATTGGCAACAATTTCCGCATCATGAACGGTGTTCCCGTGCCCGAATGTCACACGAAGCGTCCCTTTCGCCACATCGACTGGCAGGCCGATGGCCTGCAGCACATGGGAGACTTCCGTCGAACGAGAATTGCAGGCCGCTCCCGTGGAAACGCAGATCCCTTTCAAATCCAGCAGATGCAGCAACGCCTCGCCGTCGCGATTCGGAAACGACACGCTGACATGTCCGGGCAGCCGCTTCCGACTGTCCCCATTGAAAACAGCTTGTGGAACGCTGGCAGAAACAATGGCTTTGAATCTCTTCGCCATTTCCTTCAACCGTTTTTTCGTCTCCCGCATATTGTTTATATGGTATTGTAATGCGACCGCCATTCCGACGATTCCCGCCACGTTCTCCGTTCCCGCCCGCAAACCTGTCTCCTGCTGTCCGCCTTGATGGAACGGCTTGATTGGCGTGCCGTGTTTCACATAGAGGAAGCCGCAGCCCTGCGGTCCATTGAACTTATGCGCGGATACCGACATCAAATCCACTCCCAGTCGTTTCACATTCACAGGAATGTGACCAACCGCCTGGACGGCATCCGTATGGAACAAGACGCCATGGTCATGCGCAACGGACAGAATCCAGAATTTGCAAGCGAATAAAAAAAAGGCGTAATACCAACAAATTACGCCTCGTTCAGAAGAATGTTCGGGAAGAATACATTCCTTAAACACTAAAAGTTACGGATAAAGCAACATAGAATTTAATTTTCTTCATTTTGGACAAAAAGCTTTGTCAGGAGAATAACATCTATGACGGAATGGAATACTTCTGTAGTTCTCCGGCAAAGAAATCTTAACAGGTATTGTACAAACAGTCCGCAATGATTGATTTAAAGCATTTCCATGGATTAACCGCCCACAACGATTGCACTTGAAAGAAAAAAAAGGTGATGTCGCTTGGTTGACTTTTACAAAACTGCACAAACACAACTCATTGCCTTCCGGAGATTGAAGTAATTTTTGTAGTTCTTGCTGAACAACATTGGAAAACTGAATTCCTGCTGGATATAATTCATGCCAATTAAAATCATGTTCTTTTCCATGAATATCAATTACATAGGATGAATCAGAGGAAAGCTTGTATAAATCCCATGGACAACCACAACTCCAACATCTATATGCCAATATGTCAATGTGAATAGTTTGTTCAGGCGACAAAAAGACATTGTTGCATAATCTATAATGATGAAGGAAAAGTTCTGTGATGAACTTCTCCAAAGGCAAACCGTAAACTTTCGGTTCCTTCGGCTCATTCCAATCCACTTCAAACATTGGAAGGTCATCTCTCAATATGGCTTGATCTCGTTTGAAATCAATTAAATCAAATGAATCTTCATCCTTTGAAAGCAATGGAAGTTTTCTAAGCAACCATGCACATTTTATATCATCATCTTGCTTAAAACATTTCTGTTTTTCTTCATAATCTGTTATATACGTCTTTTTAGAAGAGTATATAACTTGCAAAGCGAATTTCTTTCCGTTTTTCTTTTCCGTTACCAGAACATCGGCATTCCACCCATCACGTTCGATTTCCGTTGAGATATATCCACAAACCTGTTCATTGTCAATGAGTTCCCCTTTCAAGCCCTCTTCGATATAACCTGCAGCAGCCAAGCCAGTGATAATTTTTTCTTTTGCCAACAAAATCTCTTCTTTATCTTTGCCATATAATCCACATTCACTGCCTCGTCTATGATAGAAATGCTGAGTACCGAGGTGACTTGTCCGTAATAAACATTCATGATGACAATACGGAAGCACAGCAGTCACTTTTTGTTTTTTGACTTGCTCTTGCAGTTCTTTCCATTCATCTTCACTGAAGAGGGTGGAAATACGTTGCTTTCCATTTATGATGGCTGTTAATGGCATGTTTTTATCTAAAATCACTAAGTCAAATCATGTTTGTCACAACCGCTCACTTCTTATTTCTCACTTCCCTTATTAGCAATTCCGCTAACGCATTGCAGATGAAATCGTATTTCTCTTTATTCTGGAACATCTGCGTGTAGCGCTCCGTGCTTTCCATGTAGGCCTTCTGGGCGGTCTCTTCGAAAATCTTCGGGAATTGGCTGTCTCTAAAGATCTGCGGTTCGGATGTTTTCGCCAGTTTCCGAAGTTTGTCGTCCTTCATCAGCCGCGCATAGAGGTCGCCGATGATGACACGGTCCGCCTCCGCGAAATCGCCTTTGAAACGGTCGTTGATCACGGCGATGATTTCGTCAAGAGGACTCTTCTTCTCGTCCTCCTTCGGCGACGACGGCTTGATGACCGGCGTCGGAAGCGTCGTGCCCGTCTTCTCCAAGGCGATCTGACCTTCAAATGTACGCTCCAGTTTGTAGAACTCCAGCCGCAGGACGTTGTCGAGATCGATTTTCGCCGTGCCGTCCTCCGGAATCAGCTTGGACAGATAGGAGCAGAAGAGATACTCCTCATGGAGCGGCCGGTCGTACATCCGCGTGATCTGCGCGATGTAGCGGTACCATTTCACAAAGGAACGGATCGTCCGGCGGAAACGCGACCGCTCCTTCGGATCCAATGAGTTGTACATGTCCACGACCGGTTTCAGCGCGCTGGAAATCCGCCCCTGCCGCGTCTTCTCCGCCCCATGCTTGTCGTTGTAGATCGCGCAAACCGTCGCGACGTCCTTTTCGCCATACACATGGAAGTCGTTCAGTTCCTTCTGTTTGGCATAGATCTGGTTCACCTCGACCTCCGCATCCAGAACGGTCTCCTGGTAGTATGGCTTGAAGGCCTCCTGTATCTCCTCCGCCGTGTTCACGAAATCGAGAATGAACGTGTCCTCCTTGCCCGGATAAATGCGGTTCAGGCGGCTCAGCGTCTGGACGGCCTTCACGTCGCGCAGCTTCTTGTCCACCACCATCGTGTGCAGTAGCGGCTCGTCGAAGCCCGTCTGGTACTTTTCCGCGACGATCAGCACGTTGCCTTCGTTATGGAAGACCTCCTTCGTCTGGTTCTCCGAGACGGCGTTGCCGTCGCGGTCGCGGTTCATGCCGCTTTCCGTGTATTCCTTCCCGTCCGGATCGTCCGGATCCTTGATGGAGCCGCTGAAGGCGATCAGAATCTCGATGTCGTCGTATTTCTTCACCTCCAGATACCGCTTGATTTCATGGTAGTAGCGGACCGCCGCCAGCCGCGACGCCGTCACGACCATCATCTTGCCCTTCCC
>JAGCSE010000222.1 GCA_017964325.1 Victivallales bacterium
ACTGATCGATCTTTTGATTGTAATTGTCAAGATAACTATCTGCTATACCGTGTATTTCTTTCGTGCCTATGGCTTGTGGAATCTCTGCTTGGGTTTTGGCGGAGTTGTCCCGTTTGGAAGTCATATCCCATTTGACGTTTCGACTGTCGAAGACTGCTTCTCCAGTGATTCTCATGAATGGGGCTTTTTTGGGGGAATAATTGTGATTGCCGAAAAAATCTTGCTGTCGAGAAGACCAAACTTGCCGAAAGTCTGTTTTTCTAGGCTTTGGAGCAGGCCTTCCCAGACGTGAAATGAAGACACCCTGTAAATATTTTATTGCTTCAAGGATTGCCGTTTTTCCATGGCCATTGGCGGCGACAAGAACTGTCAAATTATCATACAGGCTTGTTTCGCGAGCTTCTTTTTCACTAGCCTGTAGAGATAATTCCAGTTTCTCAAAGCATCGATAGTTTTCAAGTATGATTTTTTGAAGTTTCATTTTTGATATTTTTATGCATGCGACATGCATAAACATTTATTGAACTAGGCGACTTTATTTACAATAAAGTGATTCATAAATTTTTTCAAATATTTCTAATGTTTTTATTGGCGGAAATGCCTTAAGGCTATTGATTCTAGAGGCGATGATTAATTATTACCTGAACATACAAGCCGTTTGTGCAATCCATATTATATTATAGTAAAACGGACTGTCAACGAAAAGGAGCTTGAAAACACATGTATTTATTTGATGCGCATGTTCATACGGCGGAAAGCAGCCGTTGCGGAAGAATGCCAGGGGCCGAAGTGGCGGAGTTTTACGCGAAAAAAGGGTATTCGGGAATCATCATCACGGATCATTTCATCAACGGCAACACGCGGGCGGACCGCAACGCGCCGTGGGAGGAACAGGTCGCCGTCCAGATGGCGGGTTACAAGGCCGCGAAGGCCCGTGGTGACGAAATCGGCCTGAAGGTATTCTTTGGTTTTGAGGCGGGCTTCGAAGGCAATGATTTTCTCACCTACGGACTGGGCGAAGAATGGCTGCTGAAGCATCCCGAAAGCCCGAAACTCCCTCTGAAAGAATATCTTGCGATGGTTCGGGCGGAAGGCGCTTACGTTGTCCATGCGCATCCGTACCGCCGTGCAAACTACATCAAATGCATCCGTCTTCTGCCGGATGAAGTCGATGCCGTGGAAATCACCAACCTCTGCCGTCCTGAACTGGACAACCGTCTGGCGAAAATCTACGCGGAAGCCTACGGGCTGCCCGCCACGGCCGGTTCGGACGCGCATACCTTCGAGGCAGTGAAGGATTTTGTCATCGGCACGGACACGCCCATTGAATCCGTGGCGGACTACATCGAATGCATCAAGCAGGGGCGGCTGACACTGGCTTGAAACGCCGTCAGCTTTCCTGCGATTCCACGATCTCCTGATAGACGCGGCAGGTACTGGAGAGCTCGTCATGCGTGCCGAGGCCAACGATCTTGCCGTCCTGCAGGACGAGAATCTTGTCGGCGGTTTTGACAGTGGAGATTCGCTGGGCGATTTGGATGACGGTGATGCCTTTGCACCATTCGCGGATGCCCGCGCGGAGCTTCTGCTCCGTCGTGCCGTCGAGAGCGGACGTGGAATCGTCGAGAATCAGCAGCCGCGGCTTTTTCAGCAGTGCCCGCGCGATGGAAAGGCGTTGTTTCTGGCCGCCCGAAAGTGTCACGCCGCGCTGCCCGACGATGGTCTTGAAACCGTCTTTGAAGCGGGTTATGAAATCATACGCCTGCGCGGCCTTGGCGACTTCGACGACTTGTTCGTCTGTCGCATCCGGATTGCCCCAGCGGATGTTTTCGGCAATGGTTCCGCTGAAGAGGACGGATTCCTGCAGGACCATGCCCATGAGGGAGCGCAGTTCGCTCAGTTCGTATTCCTGCACGTTGTGTCCGTCGATCGCCACCATGCCCGAGTCGATGTCGTAGAATCGCGGCAGCAGATGGACGAGCGTGCTTTTGCCCGAACCTGTTGAACCTAAAATGGCCATTGTCTCGCCTGGCTTGAGGTCGAAACTGATGTCCTGCAGGATGGCTGGCCCGGAGGCTCCCGGATAGCGGAACGTGACATGGTCGAACACGACTGATGCCCCGCCGCCTGTCGTAGATTCGGCCTTAAGCATGCCGTTGTTTTGGATGGATGTTTCGGCATCAAGCACTTCATTGATGCGCTCCGCAGAGACTTTCGAGCGGGCGATATCCGTCATGATGAACGATGCAAACATAAAGGAGAAAAGGATTTGCGTGATGTAGTTGACCATGGCGACGACTTCGCCGACGGTCAGTTCACCGTTGCGGATCGTCCAGCCGCCGATCCAGAGGACGGCGATGATTCCAAGATTCATGAGAAACATCATGGCGGGCATCATGCCGGACATGAAGCGGGATGTGGTTAAATGCTGATCCGCCAACGACTTGTTGCTTTTGCCGAATTTCTCGCTCTCGTAGTCTTCACGGACGAAGGCCTTCACGACGCGCACGCCCGTGAGATTCTCCTGCAGAACGGCGTTCAGCGCGTCTGTTTTCGTCTGAATGGCCATGAACATGGGGCGGCTGTATTTGAAGGTGATGGTTACCAGAATGATGAGCGGCGGGATGAGAAACAGGAGGATGAGAGCGAGTTTCGGATGGATGTGCAGAGCCATGGAAATGCCGCCGACTAGCATAAACGGTTGGCGCACAAGCATTCGGAGAGCCATGCCGATCATCTGCTGGACTTGCTGCACGTCCTGAGTGAGGCGTGTGATCATGGAGGCCGTGGAGAAGCGGTCTGTCTCCGCAAAGGACAGTCCAAGTACCTTTTTGAACAAGGCCTCCCGCAGATCCGTGCCGAAATACTGCGCGGCCATGCTGGAGAAAATCGTGCAGCCGACGCCGCCGATCATGCCGACGGCAGTTGTTCCGAGCATGATAGCACTGGTCACCCAGATGCACTGCAAGTCACCTTGCGCGATGCCCTTGTCGATGATGCGGGCCATGAATCGCGGCTGGAGGAGTTCCATTGCGACTTCCAGAATCATGAAGACTGGGGCCAAGAAGACCATCCATTTGTAGGGCTTGAGATATCGGTAGAAGAGTTTTAGCATGTTTTTCTTTATTTAGCCGTTTCACGGCTCTAATGGCCTATGGTTAATGACTTATGGCTTGGGATGGTCACACTTTCGCATGATCGGTCGCGCAGGAGCGCGCCCCTCCCGTTATTCGGAAATGTTTTCCGCGCGGCGGATGTACATGTCCTGTTCGATGGGAGCCATCGTCGTGAAGCGGACATTCCAGCCGCAGACGCGGATCTGAAGGCCGCTGTACTTTTCTGGCTCGCGTTGGGCGGCCTTCAGCGTCTCTGCGTCGAAGACGTTGAAATGAATGGCCAGACCGTTGCTGTCCAAGTACATGCGCAAGAGATTCCGCCAGACGGAAAGGCCTTCGTCGCCTTGTACGGTGGCGGGATGGAGCATGACGTCCAGCGGATAGTCGTCCGGATAGAGCAACGAGTCGATGGACGTG
>JAGCSE010000223.1 GCA_017964325.1 Victivallales bacterium
GCCCGCGGGACCCCCCTCGGCCGCAGGCGGGACCCCCTCGGCCGCAGGCGGGACGCCCGCGGGACACCCTCGGCCGCAGGCGGGACGCCGCGGGACCACCTATTCCACGATCAGCTTGAGGCCGTCGAGACGGACGGGGCGGCCGAGTTCCGCGCTCTTGCGGATGGCGATGCACGTCAGATGGGCGTTGACGGCGGAGCGGAGATTGTTCGGCGACTCCTTGTCCTCCTTCAGGCATTCCACAAAATGCGAGACCATGGCGGGGAAGGGATGGTCATAGACGTCGCCGGATTTCTTGACGCCCGTGTCCAATGTGAAGAACTCCTTCTGGCCTTCAAATCGCTTCAGATAGAAGCGGTCGTTGACGATGGTGCCTTTTTCGCCAAGGATGCTTGTATTTGCCGTATAAGGAGTTGTGCCGACAAGTGAGCAGGAGAACACGCCGATGGCGCCGTTGGAGAACTGCACCTGCGCCGTTTCGACAGGCGGATATTCATAGTAGTCGCCGACCATGATGGCCTGCGCCGAAACGCGGGTGATGTCCGCTCCGATAATGTATCGGACCATATCGACGGAATGGCAGCCTGCAAGAATGAACGCGCCGCCCGTCTGTTCGCCATGCTTCATCCAGCCTTTGCGTTCACGGCCGAACCAATAGTCGGTGTTGGCCATGAAAACTCTGCCGAGTTCGCCTTCGGTGATGAGTCGTTTTTGCAGTTGAACAAGCGGGTTGAAGCGCAGGATGAACGCCACAAGTGTATGGGCATGAGTTATTTCCGCCGTTTCAATGAGTCGCGGGATGTCTTCTTCGCGGATGGCGATTGGCTTTTCCAGAAAGACGTGCTTGCCTGCTTTCATGGCGAGGATGGCCTCCTCCGCATGCTGACAGTTTGGCGTGCAGATGGAGACGATGTCGATGCGGTCGTCGTTGAGAATGTCGTTGAAATCCGTGACGGCACGGCAGTCGAGGCCGAATTCCGCCTGCTTGGCACGGACGCTTTCCAAGCGTCTGCTGCCGAGTGTAACGATTTCGCATAAAGGATGTTTCAGATAGGCGTTGATGTGACCACTGGCAACCCAGCCGCAGCCCCAGACTGCACAACCGTATTTTCCGTTCTTCATGATGTCCTCTTGTTGTTTGTTGTTTGATGAAATGTACAATGAACAATATAGTCGATTCTGTAGAAATTGGCAAAGGAATGGTTGACATCTGCCATTCCATATATAAATTTGCAAACAGACGGTTTTCGGGTGGAATTGTTGTTCAATCCATGAAGAAAGAGGTTCATCATGAAACATTTGACTGGTTTGTTATTGCTTTGTTTGACAGCGACTTCCGTACAGGCCGACCTTGTTGTCGCGCATCGTGGGCAGCCCGCAGACACCGTGATCGTCCATGCGGCAGATGCCCCTGAATCCATCAAATTGGCTTGCAACGAGTTGCAGATGTACATCGAACGCCAGACGGGTGTGAAGCTGCCGATACAGGACGACGGCGGAGCGTTGCCGAAGAAGGCGATTCTTGTCGGCAAGCCGCGTTATCTGGCGGAACTGCCCGGCTGTCAGTTTCCTGAAATGAAACTGCCAGACGACTCGTTCAGGTTGAAGACGGTCGGCGAACGACTTGTCATCTACGGGGGGAAGCGTGGCGGAATGTACGGCGTGTATGAAATTCTGGAGCGCTTCGGCGGATGCCGTTGGTATTCGTCTTGGTGCGAAGTTGTTCCGACGCTGGACGAATTCAAAGTCCCGTCGAATTTGGACGAAATGCAAGTTCCCGCGTTTTTGATGCGCGAGCCGTTCTGGTATGACATGTTCAACACGGCGCAGGCCTATCGCAACAAATGCAACGGCAACCAGATGCGGCTTTCGGAAAAGGAAGGCGGAAAGGTGCGTTTCGGCAGCGGCTTGTTCGTCCACACGATGGATCAGCTCATCCCCGTGAGCGAGTTCTATGAAACTCATCCTGAATACTTTGCGGAAATCGGCGGCACCCGCCGCAACGGCTATGTGCAGCGCTGTCTGACGAATCCGGACGTGTTGAAAATCACGACGGAGCGGCTGCTGGCGCGCATCCGCAAGGATCCGACGGCGACGATGTACAGCGTCAGCCAGAACGACGTCTATAATTTCTGCACATGCAAGGAATGCAACGCGATGGCGGAAAAATACGGCGGGCAGTCCGGCCTGCTGATCTGGTTCGTGAACCAAGTGGCGGAGGCGGTCGAGAAGGAGTTTCCGAACGCGTTGATCGAAACGCTTGCGTATCAATATACACGGACGCCGCCTGTGAACATCAAGCCGCGCCACAACGTCGTGCCGCGCCTCTGCACAATTGAATGCGATTTCTCCAAGCCGCTGGATGTCTCCAAATACGCGCAGAACGTGAAATTCGTGAAGGACATCGAAGGCTGGAGCTCCATGACGGACAAGCTGTTCATCTGGGACTACACGACGGATTTCGCCAATTATCTCTGCCCGTTCCCGAACTTCGGCTGTCTGCAGGGCAACGTGAAATTCTTCCGCGACAACCACGTCATCGGCCTGATGGAGCAGGGCGCCTATCAGGGCTATCATGCGGAATTCGCGGAACTTAGAGGATGGTTGCTGGCGAAGCTGCTGTGGAATCCGGACCAGGACATCGCGCCGTTGTACGACGATTTCTTCAACGGCTACTACGGCAAAGGCGCACCGTTCATCCGCAAGTATTTCGATGAATTGCAGTCGCTCGTGACGGGCGATGACAAGGTCTTGAACATCTGGATCGCGCCGACGGTCGGTTGGATTACGGATGACTTTCTGGATCGCGCATTGGCGTTGTGGGATCAAGCGGAGGCCGCTGTAAAGGACGATCCCATCCGTCTTTACAATGTCCGCAAGAGCTCCATTCCTGTTTTCTTCGCGCTGTATCAGCGGATGCCGCATGGCGAGCCCGACTACAAATGGTCGGACACGGAAGTCCAGCCGTTGATGTCGCCCAAAGCCGAGAGAGTTTGCACGGAACTGGTGGCTCGTTATGACGAAGCGGATCCGAACGGCGTCAAGCGTGGCATTCACATCCGCGAAGGCGGTAACGCACAGTATCAGGAATGGCTGAAATATGTGAAGAGGGCTCCCGTTGTCACAGTGAAAGGTGGCGGTTACACGGTAGGCATCGCGCCGAAACTGAGTGCGCAGGTTGGTTTCCTCCGTGATGCTTCTGGACGTGACCTGTTGGATTCGAAAGCTGGCGGCTTCGTTTTTTCAAACAATCTCGGTGGAACGTTTTCAGACGTCGAAATGTTGGAATATGCCGTCAAGGAGCAGAGCGATGACAAATTGTTTTTATCTGCGGAAAAAGACGGTCTTGAGTTCAAGCGGTTTGTTAGTGTTAACAAAAATGCCGGAATGGATTTTATTTCGGAAATTCATAGTAAATCGGATAAAATCCAGAAAGTACGTCCATTCACGTCAATGGCGTTGAAGATAAAAGCCAGTCCGTACTTTGCGTGGCAAATTGACGTCTTACGGTGGAACATTTGTACGTTGCAGGCCGGGACGAAGCTGGACTACATGGCGATTGACGGTGAAAAACTCAAAGAACACTCGTCACTTACATTCGTAGGATCCGATGGGCGCGGCGTGCAGATATATTTCCCGTTCTCCGCACGGTATGAGCGTGTTGCCGTCCAATATCAAGCCGATGGATTGCGCGTTTATTTCATTGAAAAAGCCATTGATTTGAAACAAGGGGAAAATGCATGGGCGAATCTAGCGAATCGCACTGATGAGAAACCTAGTGGTTTGGTAACCCGTCCCTATGGCTTGAGAACTGTAACGGAATCCTCTCTAGCTGATAGGATGAAGCCTTTGGATGCGAATGCCCCTGCGCGTCTGGTCTATGAAGACTGTATGATTCCATTAAGCAAGAAGCCGATGTGGGGCGAGACGGTCATCGACGCGGAAGCCATTGACAAATCGGCACATAGGCTGACAAACACGCACTATGAATGGTGCATTCAGCTACGGCCGGACATGAGTCTTCTGGACGCGTCCAAAACATATACGGTTCGCGCACGCGTGAAGGTCGTTCCGAAGGAAGGCGCAACTGGCGAAGCCTTCTGGGCGGGCATCTACAATACATCGACAACGGAGTACTACGGCAACATCAGCGTGAATCTTAAGAACGTCCAGCCTGGCTACCAGTGGTATGTGCTTAGTGAAAAGTGGCCACCGCATGGCTCCGATTACATCTGGATGGGACCACCGCGTTTCACAAACGGCAAATCGCCCGTAGAGAATGTGTATTTGGATAGAATTGAAATCATTGAAAATAAGTGATTTAATCTAGCGTTTCTAGAAGCTCTAGAAGCTCTAGAAGCTCTAGAAGCTCTAGAAGCTCTAGATAATCTAGAAAAAGGAATATTGATTATGAAGAAAATTCTAATTGTTTTCTGTCTGTTGTTTGTGTTTGCGGAGGCGCATGTCAGTAACTGGCCACTCCGTCCCTCCGCTGACTTGCGTGATGATGCCATGAAGCAAATCAAGACGTTTACGGAGAACTTCCCACAGGATGCGGCGGTAGCGCGTGCGAAGGAGATTCTGGCGGACGAAACGATGCAAAAGGATGTCCATGCATGGATGAGACCGACCATGGATCTGGCGTTGGACATTTTAGACCGCCATCCCGTTTCGCCTGAAAACGAAGCCATCCGCAAAGCCGCGCTGATCATTCTTGACTATCCGATTCATGTGAATAACAAGGCGGACGAACCGGATGTCAATGAAAAATGGCAGTCGCTGATTGCGTACTATCAGCAACGTGCGCTGAAAAAACTTGCGGAAACAGTTAAGAAGACGAAAGTTCCAGCTGGCAAGCTGGCGATCTGGAAAGTCTATAACATGGGCTACATCATCAAGAGCGAGCATCATTGCATTGCATGGGACATTGTGCGCACCAATGGTTTAGGACAACATGTCAATGAACTGAACGAACCGATGGCGGAGCTGTTGAAGGAAATCGAATGCATGTTCGTTTCCCATTGGCATGGCGACCATTTGCAGATGTGGTGCGCATGGCGCATCCTGAAAGATGGCAAGCCTGTGTTCATTCCGGAAATTCCGCCCAGAAAAGAAGCGCCGGCGCCGAACCGGGAGGACAAGCGGTTTACGTATGTCTGGAAGAGCGAGGAAGTTCCGGCGGAAGGCTATAACGGCATCACGTTCAAGTGCATACCAGGCCATCAAGTGGAGTTATTATGCAGCTTGTTCTCCGTGACAATCGACGGACTGACCATTCTGCAGACAGGCGACAACCAAGACAGGACCGTCTTTGATCATTTTGCGGAACTGGGCCGCGTCGATGTACTGATCGGCACCTGCTGGACTTCCATTCCTCGAAATGGATTGGAAATCGCAAAGTCCTGCAAAGGAGAAGGTATCGAACGGCCGCAGTTCTATATCACGGGGCATGAAAACGAAATGGGTCATCCGCCGACCAATCGCGAATCCTTCAAGGAGACCTACATGCGGTTGGGCGACCGCAGCAAACTGCCGATGCCGACATTCATTTTGAATGTTGGCGAAGGCGTGTGGTATCCGGAGGGCACAGCCATCCAATAATGATTAATGATTAATGATTAATGAGTAATGAGTAATTAAATAAATAATTGTAAACTGTTAATTCTTAATTCGTAAAATGGCACATTTGACAAAATTCAGCGGCCATTGCCGCTATATCGTGACGGACATTGATTATACGTTCATCGGACGCGATCGCCAGATGATTCAGGCGAATCTGGATGCAATCCGCGATGCGCAGGCTGCCGGCATCGAAGTCGCTTTCGCGACAGGACGTTGCATGAGCGCCATTCAAGATTGGTGTGAAAAGATGAAACTGACAGCGCCGCAGGTTGTCGATAACGGCGCGACTGTGTATTCGCCTGTGACAAAGAAAGTCTTGGACGCGAAAGTGCATACGGTCGAAGCCTGCCGCTTTTGGGCGGAAGGTTTTCACAATGCGGGCTTTGAGCCTGTCATCTGCACGCCGGAGGACTACTATGTCTGCAATCCCGACGACGATGTGCGGCATCAGATCGAAGTTCATGACGAACACTATGTCGTCTATGATTCATGGGACAAGATGATGGCGGATCATGAAGCGCGGGCGGTGAAGGTCACGGGAACGACGGGGCATCGCATCGCGGAGATTGAGGCGTTGTCAACCTCCTTGATAGCAGAGGCTAAGAGACGTGGAATTCCGTTTAGTGCAACTTACACGGAGAAGGGGATTCTCGTCGTGACGGCGGAAAACGTTTCGAAGATGAGCGGCGTGGCGATGGCGGCGGCGCAAATTGGCTGTGGTGTGGAGGATGTGGCGGCCATCGGTGACGGCGACAACGATGCCGACATGCTCGCAGGTTGCGGACTTGGCATAGCGTTGGAGAATGGGACGGATATGGCGAAAGCCGCCGCCAGCCATGTCGTCGGCAGCTGCGATGACGCAGGCTTTGCGCAGGCTATTCGGATGATCCTGGAAAAAAGAGTATGATTTTGTAACGCAGAGGGTTGTGGAGTTTTTAATACATGAGGTGATAAATGGAAAAGACGGATTTCAGAGGTTTTGAACTGCACTATACATCGCCTGCCGCATATTGGGAGGCCGCGTTGCCGTTGGGAAACGGACGGATGGGTGCCATGCATTTCGGCGGCGTGCAGGATGATCGCTTTGATTTGAACGAAGATACGTTGTGGTCGGGACTTCCAGAAATGGACTTTCCTGAAGGAGGGCCGGCCGTCATACAGCAGGCGCGGGAATTCTTGAAAACAGGTCAGCCAACCAAGGCGGACCGACTTATCGAACAGAAGCTCCAGACGTACGACAGCCAGACATATATGCTTGCAGGGACGTTGCGTCTGCATTTTGATGGCGAAGGTGAAGCCGCTCCTTACTACCGTGAACTTGATTTGAAGCGGGCGGTGTCCACCGTCTGTTATTCTCAAGGTGGCGTTTCATTTGTGCGAGAAGCGTTTGTCTCCCATCCGCAACAGGTTATGGTCATCCATCTGGCTGCGAGCCAAGCGGGAGGCTGCAATGTCCGCGCCATGCTGGAATCGCAGATGAAGGGGCAGGTGGCTGTCGATGGCGGCGATCTTGTCTATGACGCGGCGTGTCCTGCCTACAACCGGCGTGGTCGGATCGACTGGACGGATGCGAAGAACCGCACTGGCATCCGCTATCAGATGCGCATGAGAGTTTTGGCGGGCGGCGGAACGGTGGAAGCGTCTGCGGAGAACGGCATTTCAGTCAAGAACGCGGACAGCGCGTTGATTCTCGTGGCAATCCGTTCCAATTTCGTCAATTACAAAACCATGCCGAGTAGCGACATCAAGCCTGAACTTTTGACGAAACAGGACTTGGATACGGCGGCGGGCATGTCGTATGATGCGTTGCTGAAACAACATCTGGCGGATTACCAACCGTTGTTCGAGCGGTCGCAACTGAATCTGCCGCGTACAGCAGACGACGCGTTGCCAACCATCGAACGGTTGCGCCAATGCTCCAAGAGCGGCAAAGTGTCACCAAATCTTGTCGCAATGCTTTACCATTTCGGACGTTATCTGCTGATTTCCTGCAGTCGCCCAGGCACTCAGGCCGCCAATTTGCAGGGCATCTGGAACAATCTTATGCAGCCGCCATGGGCATGCAATTACACGACGAACATCAATTTGGAGATGAACTACTGGCCTGCGGAAACAACGAATCTGTCGGAACTTGCGGAGCCGATCCTGTCATTTGCGAAAGACATTTCGGAGAAGGGGGCGGTTGGTGCGCAGAAAGTCTTCGGTGCACATGGTTGGTGCATGTATCACAACAGCGACATCTGGCGCTATGCTTCTTTGGCCAGCGGACAGGCCCGCTGGGGGTATTTCCCGCTGTGTGGATTGTGGGTCGCCAGCCATGTCATGGAGCATTTCCGTTTCACGCAAGATGTTGATTTCCTGAAAGAAAACTATCCGATCCTGAAAGGCTGCGTGGAGTTCCTGCTGGATTATGTTGTTCCAGACGGTGACGGAAAAGTCGCGTTGATGCCTTCCACATCTCCTGAACATGCCTATCGGCTGCCTGAAAACGCAGGTGTCGCCTTCTGCTGCAAAAACTCCGGCATCGATGTCACGATGGCGCGTGAGGCGGTGAAAAATGTCATTGAAAGCGCGGGCGTTCTGAAGATTGACGATGATTTCGTTGCGAAAACGAAAGACCTTCTGAAGAAACTGCCGTTGCCGCCAGTCGGTTCCGAAGGGCAGTTGCTGGAGTTTGGCGCGGATGTTCCCGATGAAGACATCCATCATCGTCATTTGTCTCACATGTACGGTGTCTATCCGGGGGCTGAATTTACACAAGACGTTCATCCTGAACTTTATGAAGCGACAAAGAAATCATTGTTGCGCCGCGGCGACATGTCAACGGGCTGGGCGATGGGATGGCGAGCCGCCCTATGGGCGCGTTTCCACGACGGCGACCATGTCTGCAAGGTGTTGATGCACTTGTTGAGCCTGGTCGAACCGGACAATCCCGCAAACCGCAACCATGGCGGCGTTTATGCAAATTTATTTGATGCGCATCCACCGTTCCAGATCGACGGCAATTTCGGTGCGGCCGCCGCAATTGCGGAAATGCTGTTGCAAAGTCATCGCAAGACACAAGACGGATTGCCTTTGATTGAGATTCTGCCCGCATTGCCGTCGGCTTGGACGGACGGCTCCGTGACAGGCCTTCGTGCGCGCGGTGCATTGACAGTCGATATCGAGTGGGCAAGTGGAAAATTGGCGAAATGCTGCGTGAAGGCCGAAAAATCCTGTCGTTTCCAGGTGGCAACGCCAGACGGAAAACGTATGGATGTAACCATGCAGGCTGGCGAGACAAAGCAGATTATCGGATGATGTTTTCAACACAGGAGAGTGGCAGGGTTTTCTTGCCACTTTTTAATAAAAATGGTTGGAAAATCTTGCCATTTATTTTCACAAGGCTTATAGTATTGTGATATTGTTTTCATGAATATGAATCTATGGAATCACGATGAAAAAAGCGTTGGAAGAGATACTTGGGGATTTTTACGAGCATGGTGTCCAGCGAGATGTGCGTACACGAAGCACGTCGATTTTGGAAAAAGAGCATTCGGTTTCAGTCGTCACGGGAATGCGCCGTACGGGCAAAACCTATCTGACCTATCAGCGGATGCAAGAACTTTTGGATAAAGGCATTCCATTGGAGCGGATTGTCCATGTGAGTTTCGACGATGAACGTCTGGGCCGTATGACCGTGAATGACTTGCATCTTGTCAATGATCTGCATGCAGCATTTTATCCTGATGCGGCACGGCAAAAATGCTGGTATTTTCTGGATGAGCTTCAGAATATCGAAGGATGGGAGCTGTATGTCCGTCGGCTTCTAGACACTCCACAGATTCAAGTCTGCCTGACTGGATCATCCTCTCGTTTGCTTTCAAGCGAGATTTCCACGCAGTTGCGAGGCCGTTCACTGGAGACGGAGCTTTTCCCGTTGTCGTTTGCCGAATTTCTCACATATAATAATATCTTTGATAAACTGCCTTCTGCTCCGTATTCATCACGTACGGTTGGACGGCTGAAAAACGCTATGGGCCATTATCTGGAGGAAGGCGGCTTCCCAGATGTGCAGGGGACAACTGATAGAATTCGCATCCAGATGCTTCAAGGATATGTACAGAGTGTTCTTTATCGCGATGTTTTGGAACGTCATGAAGTCCCAAGCGTACAGGCCTTGCAGTACACATTGGATTATCTGTTGTACAACTATGCCAGAAAAGCTTCGACACGAGCCATTTCTGGAGCGCTCAAGTTCAATGGCGTCTCATCCGATCGTGAAGCCATTGGAGACTATCTGCGGTATTTCAAGGAGGCATATCTGGTCTATCCGGTTTCATTACGCACGGAATCACAGACAATCAAAAATGCGAATCCAGACAAATTCTATATTGTTGATATGGGATTGATTCGTGCCATGCAACCTCGAAATGATGCAGAACGCGGCTGGCTTATGGAAAATCTCGTGTTTCTGTCGCTTCGACGGGGCTTCCAGAAAATCGAATACTATAATTGCAAGGAAGGAGGCGAAATCGACTTTTACGTCACCGACAAGCTAACGCATGGTGAGCGCCTTGTTCAGGTCTGCTGGGAAATGGCTGACAAGGTGACTTTTAATCGTGAGTTTTCGGCTATTAAAGCTGCCATGAAAGAGACTGGCATTCAAGATGCCACCATCGTGACATGGGACGATGATGAATGTCTTCTGGATGATGTTCGCGTTGTTCCAGTCTGGAAATGGGTCTTGGAAGAGGCAAATAGGTAGTAGATGAAGAGAATTTGGCAAGATTTTCTTGCCACTTTTCTTTAAAAGTGGTTGGAAAATCTTACCATTTGTTGTTGCAAGACTATAATCAAAGAAGTTACGTTTCACTGTCCATAAGAGATTCCAATGAAAGTCCAACTCACTGCATTTCTTTGTCTTTCTCTGATTTCGGCAAATGCGCATGAGGCGTATGTGCGAGTCAACAACGGCGTGCCGCAGATTCATCTGGATGGGCAGCCTGTGCGGCCGCGGTGGACGTACAACCGCACCCAGCAGGGGATTTTCGGCGACCGCAACAAAGTGCCGCGCGTCAGCAGCTATCTGATGAACGAGCCAGTCCGACGGCAGTTTCTGTTTACGGCTGAACAAGATACGGACGCAGATGTGACAATACACATAAGGCTCTATGAATACAATATTTCCAAACCTGTGCTCAACTGGTGGATTGATGATTTCGCCTTTGAAGACCTGACGGACGGACGTTTTCTCATCCCGACGGAGACGTTTGATGACGAAAAAAACAATCCGTTCTCCTTCTTCCCAAAGGATGACGCGGACTATCAGGTCACCCGCGTTGCGAACGGTGGCCGTGATGATTCGCCTGCATTGAAAATCACGTGGCGAAATATCAAGGCGATGGAGAACGAAGGCCTGCCATACCATACTTACACGACGCCGCGCCCCATGCAGCTGAAGGCCGGTCATGACTATCGTATCTCCTTCTGGTCCAATGCTGATGCGACAGCTCGTCTGGACATCAGCGTCAGGGCATTGCCTGATTATCATATTTGTCTGGCCGATAAATACGATGTCATGCAGGAGACGCTGCTGTTGGCGAAGGATGCGGGAATTGATTTTGTCACGACAATGATCGAATGCCCGTGGCCGCGCCCCGGCGAAGCGGCGGACTGGGTTGTGACCGATACCACGCTGGACCACATTCTGGCTGTGATGCCGAATGCGAAAATCGTGCCGCGTTTTAAAGTTCTGGCTCCATCATGGTGGCGGGAGGAGCATCCGGATGATATGTTCGGCGCCGATCCGAATGCGAATTTCAAATACAACCATGCGGTTGAAAGCTTCTGTTCGGAACTGTGGTGTCGCGAAGCGAAAGAACGCATTCGTGCGTTGATAGAACATGTCGAAGAAAAGTACGGTGCCAATATCGTGGGCTATCATCCATGTCCGAGCCATGAGGAGGAATGGTTCTGGCCGGGGGCCATCGGCCTGCCGGACCGTAGCGGATATGGGCCGCGCGAAATCGCCGCCTGGCGGCAGTGGCTGAAGCGGAAATACGGAACTGACAATGCTTTGCAGCTGGCTTGGGCTCAGCCTACGGTAACGTTGGAAACTGCGGAAGTCCCTCCGCCGAAACGATATGCGGAATGCGATGCGGACGGTATTTTCCTATCGCCGTCAACAAGTCGTGATATCATCGACCACAATGAATTCCTCAGCGATATGATGTCCGACGTGCTGTTGGAATTCGCGCATACCGTTCGTGAAATGTGCGGCAAGAAACGTCTCTTTCTCGCGTTCTACGGCTATTGCCTGGAGACCGCCCCGTCGTACCATCAGCCGGGAGTCGGCCATGACTGCCTGAAAAAAGTACTGGCTTCGCCGGACGTGGATATCCTGTGCAGCCCGATCTCCTATTGGGAGCGGCTGGAAGGCGGCGTCGGGCCCGTCATGAGCACGGTTGAAAGCGCCGCGAAGGCGGGAAAATTGTGGATCATGGAGGATGATTCGCGGACGCATCTTGCGATTTCCGGAACGTTGGGCGGTTTGCCCGGAGACGCCTACATCAAAACGCGCCAAGGCGCGCAACATGTTCTGCTTCGGAATCTTGGAGAACAATTGGTGCGCAACATGGGCTGCTGGTGGATGGATTTGGGCTCGTTGCGGTGGTTCGAAGATCCCGCTCTATGGGAAATGATGCGAGCCATCGAACGCGCCGACCGCATCAAACTTGAACATCCCACGCCGTTCCGTCCGGCGGTGGCGGCTTTCTGCGACGAACGCGCATACAACTATTCCACGGCGGCGGTCTTTGTTCCTGCCGACAAGACGACCGGCAAGGCGGAGCATTTCATCCGTCATCCTGCGCCCACCCATGCGCCGTTGATGAGCGTTTCACGACTGACGCTTGGCCATCTTGGAACTGGTTTCGGTCATTATCTATTGACGGATATGTTGGAGCAGGATATGCCGGAAGTGAAATTGGCCATCTACATGAATCCATGGGTGCTGACCGCCAAAGAACGCATATTGCTCAAACAACGCAGTGCCAATCGCTTTGCGCTATGGTGCTTCGCACCAGGCTACGTGGATCCAGTCGCTGGCCTCCATGCTGAACAAGTTCAGGAACTTACGGGATTCCATGTCACGCCTGTCCATGAAACGTATCAGCAGGTGAAAAGCACGGATGAAGGCAGGGCGGCCGGTCTTCCGCCCGAATGGGCGGTCGATGGCGCCGTTTCGATGGTGATGGCGGTTACCGAACAGCCCGGCGATCTCGTTCTGGCGCGTTGGAGCGACGGCAAGGCGGCCATCGTTCAACGCGGCAACGCCATCTACAACGCGACAACGTCGTTGTCGTGGGAATTGCTGCGCCATGCCGCAAAAGCCGCCAGTGTACATCTTTATACTGATCAGGAATGCGTCTTCTACACGGACGGCCATTTCGCCGTCCTGCATGGAATCCGGGAGGAAACGGTCACCGTCACGTTGCCAGCCAAAACCAATGAAATCTATGATGCGACGAATATGCTGCTGATTGCGGAACATACCGACAAAGTCGTCATCCCGCTGAAATTCGGCGAAACGCGCATTTTATATTGGAAATAAATGGTCTGGACACGAATCCATTTGGCTTAAATTTTTCTGCCACCGCTACGCAGTTTCGTGTGTATTGGGTTGTCCTGTCCTACCGTGGGTTACGTTCACGCCTTCGTCGTTCACTGCACCCACGGCTGTGTTCTTGCCGCCCCTATGGGGCTGAATTCCTGCCGCCCCTACGGGCGCTTGCATGGGATTACGCTTGGTTTCGCACTCCGTGCGATTGCCGCTTCGCGACTTCTGTAATCTACTTCTTGGGAAAAGAGTGTACAATTAAAATAAAAAACAGGCTTCCGCTTTTTTAGCGGGAGCCTGTTGAATGAATCATCTGAATCGTAAACCGATTACTTGCGGGAACGTTTACGCAGACGGGCGGCGGTGGCCGTGCCCAAGAAGATCAAGCCGCTGAGGCAAACACCCGGAAGCGGGGAGCCAACTGGTGTAGTCGTGGCCACAGAACCAATAACAAATTCATGCGAACTTCCGGTTTGACCTGCTTCAAGAGTACCAAAGGCAAAATTGACACGGGCATTTGCAGCTAGATCCTCTGGATCGACATGACGTGATTTAAAAATGCTTTTTAATCCATTGGGATTAGCTACAGCATCATATTCGGCTACGGGATCATAGCTGGTTAGGGTAGTGTCGTAACCATTTGGTGTCAAGACAAGGAAGATCTCTGCGTCATCTTTAAACGTGCCAAGCTTATAGCCGGTTATATCCAGCGTTTCACTTAATCCATTCCATTGATTATATTTGGGATTCGTATAGGTGATTGTTGCTGTCGTCCCGTCGGCCCAGATGATATCACCAACCGGCGTGGCTTTTCCATCAACTATTTCGGCAAATTGATATCCATATTTTTTAGCGGACATATCATAACCCAACGCATAGTCAGGATCACCTAGATCAGGTATATCACCACCGTACCAATCCTTTACGTAATTGGATAAATAGACTGTTGTGCCACCTTTAACCTTTAAGGTGATCATGTCTGATTCGGTCCAGCCAGTAAACCTCTCGGTATCTGGATCCCAACTCTGGTAAGTATGATAGCTACTGAAATCACCCTTTGTGTATTGGTGGAAATCCGTATCCGTGTACTGTGCAAAGGCCACGATAGCGACCAAGAAAGTCAAAACCAACAACTTTTTCATTTTCTTTTTCCTTCCAAGTTGAGTTGTATTAAAAAAATCATTGTCACATATACAATATACATGGGTAAAGTGAAAAGTCAAATAAAAAAAGTTTTTTTTCGGTGGTGGAACAAAATTTTTTTCTGGTGCGTATTGTCAGAATTTCGAACGATCGACGAATGGCTTTTCAAGGCCGTCTTTCATCATGACTTTCAGCATGACGAGGGCTGGTTTCATTAGTTGGTCGAAGGAGTAGGTGATTTTGGGTGTCTTCGGATTGTCGTGGGAGACGCTGCATTCCAACGTCAGGGCGAGACAGCCTGAGCACATTGTCGCCATCGTGTTGAGATTCAACGTCGTGGAAGGTTTGGGAACACCAGCCGGAGCCGTGCGCAAGGCGGCTTCGTAGAAGGCGGCGTTGACTTTCTGCACGCAATCCAAACCACGCTCCACGTGGGGGGGATAGTTCAAGGCGGACGGTGCGATCAACGATGCCTGATATTCGCAGGAATGGCCGTTCAATAGCAGATCGACACGCCAGCGTGCGCAGAGTTTGAGCAGGCCCTTTGCTTCTTCAGAACGGATGTCGCCTGGCGTGGCATCGTGCATGATGTTGATACCAGCTGCGTTAGGATAACCGCCAGGGAAAGAGACGCGGTCCAATGGCAGCGGGAAATACTCCTTGCTGCCACGCCAGCCGATCAGTGAACCGTCTTTCCAAGTGCCCTGCGAAGCGGCGCGGAATTGTTCGTACGGGACGTTGCGCAGGTGGTCGGGAGAAATGGCGCGACCGTCCATATTGACACAGGGAATGATGATAAGTCGATATTGTTCAATGAGTTCCAGCAGTTCCGCGTCATAGTTTCCACGGAAATCCTTTCCAGTTTCCAACATCTGGATGAGATTGACGGCGGAGGCGATGCTTTCTGCTTCCGCACCATGGATGCCCGCGCAGAAAAGAATGGTCTGCTTATCGGGCTTGTCACCGACGTATGATTTGTAAGTCGTTGAAGATGAACCTGCAGACCAGTTGGTCTGCGGTGGCGCTTCCGTGAATTCGCCGTAGAAGACGGCATAGACCGGGAAGCCGCCTGGTGTCGTGGCGATGATTTCAGGGCGGCCGCGTTTTGCGTTTTTACATACGTCGATGATTTCGTTCGTTCGGACTTTCCAGAAATCTGGGCGAGGCTCTAGATTGGGGATTTCAAAAGGTTTGAATTTGAGCATGGTGTGGTTCCTTAGGGGACAAATGGGACGGATGGGACGGATTTATTGAATGTCTATTCCAGCCTGTGGCTGGATGGTTTCGTCAAGAGAATACGCGCCTATGAGCTTTCCATCTTGCTCGATGGTGATTTGCGCTCCGACTGTGTCCATGCGATTAAACAGAATGGTAACTTTTTTGCCATCAGGAAGTTCTACAACAACGCCGTCTTGTGTATCCGTCTGGATGAGTTGCGTTTTTACAGGGGATTCGATGTTTTGTTCGCAAGCTGTTAAAACATTTAGGAATCGGTCGTCCGTATTTGCTTGTGCAGGAGAGACTTCCATCCGCCAATTGCCGAAAAGCGGGGCTTTTCCCGTGCTTTGCTGGCGTTTCCGCATGCTGGTCAGATACTTTTCATCAAGATCCCAATTTTTGCCGCAAGCCCAGAACTCCTTGCCTGGACCGCCGATGAGATTGAATTGCGCATCTTTGGGCAGGAGCGTCTCACAGAATAGGCGGCCTTGGTTTTCGTCTGCGCGCAACACATTTCCATTGATAAGTGGCTTGTTCTGAGTGTGAAGGAGCCATTCCTTTTTATATGACGGATCAGCGGCTCCAACGCGGTCATAGACGACAAAATAGTCTGGTTGAAGATGGATGAATTGACGGATGGCTTCCGTGCATTTCTCGCCGTAGGCCTTTGTCGCATCGCCGGCTGCGTAGCTGAAATATTCGTTGGTCTGAAAGCCGCGGACTTTTCCCGCGTAGCCAGTCATGCCGCCGTGGTTGAGTTTGCCTTCTGGACCGTTGTAAGTCGTTCCCCAATAGCCTGCAAAGGGTTCGCCGGGCTTGTGGATGAGAATACAGTTGTGGGCGACGGTCTGCGAGAAATAATATTTCAGATTGTAGTCCGTCTGGATGGCGCGAGTGCCCGTGTCCAAGGCAAGAAAGCCTTTCTTGTAGATGACGAAATTGTTCTCGTCGTGGTGTTTATGCTGTATGAGCCTGGCGCCTGCCGTGAACAGGCAATAGGTTGAGTCGGGCTTCCAGCCAGAACGCATGATGAATTGTCCGAGGCTCTCGAAATGGCGTGCCTTGACGGGGCAGTCTTCTAATTGCTCATGTGAATATGGAATCACATCATCAACGGATGTAAGGAGATAGGGATACATGGGCCATGTGTCGGCGAGATTCTTGTTTGGAGCCAGTTTACGGAGGGCGGCGGCGAGACGGGCGGCGGCTGGATCCGCATCGCGGAAAAAGTGCATATATTGCGTTGTATGCGCATATAAAAGGCCTATTGGCAAGGCGTTATCGACATGGCGGTCATCGCCGAAGCCATATTGAAGCGGATTGCCGCCTTCAAAATTTGGAATCCAATTCCAGTAAATCCAGTTTGGGAAGAGGGCGAGTTGCGGCCAGTCTTTGGCGATGTTTTCGCCAGTGGCGGAGAGCCATGTGTGCATGAAATTGAAATGCGACCATGGATATTCTCCCATGGAGTAACCACTTACAGCACTGGAAAGACCACCGTCATCTCCCGAACTGTCCGCGCGGAAACGGAGCAGTTTTTGATTGAGATCGTAGCCTTGCTTCAACAATTTTTCCGCCAGTTCGTTGCAGTAGCCGTCTTTGTAGGCGGCGAGCCCTGCGAACCAGATGGAATTGGCTTCGCCGTAGAAGCCCGTGCTGATGTCGCCTGTATCAAGACGTACGATTTTCGGCTTGCCCGGACCGGGCTGGACTTCGTCTATGTGCTGCAACAACGGGACAATGATGGCCTTGCGCTGTTCGTCCGTCAAACCGTCGTGTATCCAGTCGTATGCGCAAATTGCGAGAACACGTGTCGTGGAATACCAATTAACGGCACGGCGGTTCAGATAGGCCTTATGATAGGCGTCAACACTGACTTCCAGCATCTTGCGTGCTTTTTCAAGATATTCGGGCTTGCCAGTCATCCGCCATGCGAAGGCGCATTTGGCGGCCTGCGGACCCCATTCCTTCACAGAGCCGATAGGTGTCGCCGCCGTGATTTTGATTGTGCCCGTGGCGGTTTTGACATCGCCATATTGGACGGCTTCAAAGCCAGAGCAGACCGGATTGTCTGGATACGACTCGACATCTTTCAGAAGCTTTTCGTAATACGCTTTTTCCACGCCCAAGGCACGGGCCTTCACGGCAGGCCATGTGTCAACATTGAAGAAAAGCCGTGGATGGTCTGGACGGATTTTCGCCATCCATGAATGATCATCGGCGGCGAATGCCGTCGATACGACGGCTGTACATAATAGACAGGTGATGATTTTCATGGGATTGATGTTTTGGTTATTCAACTTTTAACTGCATGTTTTGGGCTTCCAGGCGATCCGTGTGCCACACGAAAAGCTTGAACGCATTGCCGTTTTCCGGCATGAGGAACGGGAGGTCGTTGACGACGCATTGTCCGTCATAATAGACATTCAACACGCCGTTTTTCAAGTCGAAAATGAAATCGCAGAAATCATTTGGTCGGCGTGGAACCGCTTGATAGACCCAGCCTCGGCCATACGGGTTGGCGGGGCCAGTGACCATCCAGCCGTATCCTGGCCAGCCGCCGCCGATGGTCAACGTGCAGGGGCCGAACGATAGGCGGAAACGATCGCAAAGCTTGACGGACATGGATAGTTTCAGATTTTGTCCAAATGTCCGTTTCAAAGTGATTTCCGCTGGTTTTTGCACGTCACCCTGCATGATGAGCGTGCCGTCATGGAACGTCACATTTCGCAAAATATTCCAGTCCTTGGGATGGAAATCGTTGATTTCAAACGGTTCAGCAAAAGTTACTGGAGCTGGATTGGTTTTCGTTTCCCATGGCGTCGTGCGGATAAGCATGATGCGGCAAGTGAATGGCGAAAGCCTTTCGTTATAGATGCCGTTCTGCAATGGGACAATGCTGTCCAACAAGGCGTCTTTTACATATAACCGTCTGCCAGGAAACAGTTTGGAGAGATTGACCGTATATTCTTTCGCGGAAGGCGTCAAGTTGCTGACGACGAGCATTGCCTTGTCTGTTTTCTGGTAGAGCGATGCGAGGCAAGCAAAAGAATGGAAATCAATGGCTTTGTGTCGCTTCCAAAATGGGTGAAAAACGGCTTCAGGGCCGCCGTATTCTTCCAATAGACGGACGTCTATATCTTCTGGTTCCGTGTTTGGGTTGACCATGTATTCGCTGTTGAACAGCAAGGAGTAACAGAGTGCGGAGGCAAGGCCGTCATAGTTGTGCAGCTGTTTAGGCCAGTAGATGGTTCGCCAGCCCCACGGGAGGCCTGAATAACCGACTGTGAACATGGCCTGGCTTGGGTAGTAGCCACGACGGTAGCGGGTAAGCTGTTCGCCTTCAAAATACGCATCTGCAAAGCTTAACGTATTTGGATCAATGCCGCCGCCTGTGTGGGCGACGATGCAGAACGGTCGCCCTGTATCGTTGAACAGGCCGCGCATACGTTTCAGAAAACGTCGTGTGAGGATGGTGCGGCTGGGGGTATCGTCGTCCAGTGTGACAGTGTATGGGCGACCGCATCCATGATGCAACGGATTGGCGTCCAGCCAGTTGACGGTCAAGCCGTCGCTCATGACGCCTGAAATACCCGTCTCTTGAATCAACTGACGATAACGGTGGAGTTGGAAATCACCTTCTGGACCACGTTTGCAGGTGGCGAAGCAGTCCTGTCCATGAAAATGATAGTATCGCCATTGGGGCAGCATCTCGAAATCCGACCTGTAAGTTTGCATTTCGAGAGCGTCTTGCTGCAAGCCTTGGCAACAGTAGAGCGTGAGTCCTTTTCCTTGTGATGCAAGAGTTTGGACTTGTTTCTTGATGTCTTCGGTTTTTGTCAAATCTGGATAGCCGTGGAAACGGCTCCAATTCTCCCAAATCCATGTGTAATTTAAACGGACTGGATGGTCAGGATATGGCTTGCTGGGCGTTGGTTGCAGGAAGAAGCGGAAGATGGCGTTATTGTCTTTCAACTGGCCTGTGGCATCGACGAGATTCAAGACAAGCTGGTCTTCTGTTGGCGTTTGGCGAATTTCGATATGGTGACGTATGTTTTTACTTTTGAACGGCGATTCGTCATACGTGAAGCAAAGCCCTTTTTCTTCGTTTCCAACCCAAAAGATGCCGCTGTGGCCGCGATATCCAACTCCTGTCAATGCCCCCGCGCTTTGACATGTTGATGCTGGAAGTACATATTTGGCAACGCCTTTCGCCAATGGAATGGTAATCTGAAGATGTGAGATTTTTTCCAAATTGTCGCCAGTGACGGCGAACTTGTAATCCATAAAACCATCGTAATCGACGTGATTTCTGGCTGTTAATCTAAAATTTGCATCTGACGTCTGCGAAGTTGAAATTCGTGTTTGGTTGCCGTCCAGCCGAACGGATGTTTCATTGCCAATGAATGTAAATGATTTTCCGTCAAGCATATATGAAATGGTTGGCGATGCGTCGAACAACGATGAACCGTCATGATTGAATGTCACATTGGAGGGCAGGGCGGTGCCGTTTGTGAAATGCAATGCCTTGTCGAGAAGTGTAACTGTCTGGTTTTCAACGATTGGACATATCCACGGAGCGGGGACTTTTCTGTCGATGTAATCCGCTCCGGCATCCGTTCCAAGCCAATCTGGCACTTCTACTGGTTCGCAGTCACGGACGGCTTCCGCTAAAATCTCGCCTGCTTCGTTTTTCACGATGATGGATGCTTTGCGGTGTTTCTGGTCTTTGGAATCGAAATCATGATAGACAAAGGCCCGTCGCCCTTGTCCTTTTGTATGAAAATCCAATGGAACGACTTGTGGCGGAAAGCCAGTGATTTCCATAGTGGCGGTCAACGGCTTGTCGATGCCTTCCGTATAAATCTCCGCCGCGATGACGCCTGAGAGTGGTCCGTAGTGGATCGTCGCCGTGCATTTAGGCGTAATATGTTTCTGTGCAATGGGTTCTGTTTTTGATGGAAAATCTTCAACGGAGCCTTTCTCATCAGGCGGCAGAAATTCGAATTCACCGAATGGCATGGGGACGTAGCCGCCGAAGCCTGGAAGATGCCAACCGAACATTTCCGGCGGGCGGAAACGGAACAGATTGCCGTAGATGCGCAGGCCTGCTTGTGGTTTCAACTCACAGGAATTGAACGGGATGCGAATCAGAACCCGCCATTCTTCATTGGGAATGATGGTGACTATTGAATCGAAACCTTCTTCTTCCTGCGGACTTTCATTGTATGTGCGCTGTCGTGAATTGGAGGCGTTGACGGTGAATTGATAGTAGGAATCGGCTTTGGCGACTTCCGTGCCCATGGCTCCTTCATATCCGCCCATGTTGATGGTTTCACGTACTTTAAGGGCTGGATTGGCAACGCCCAACACAATTTGCACGGCATCGTCGTTGTTAAAGAATAGATCATGCCATGGACGGCGGTAGGCTTCTGGATAGCCGTTCTGCGATTCAAAACAACGGGCCATGACATACAGGTTGTCGTTGTCATAGAGCAATCTGAATTCGGTCTTTTGTTGCGGAATTGCATTGCTTCCCATTGGGAACAGCCGTCTTACAACAGCCGCATGATGCCACGCATCGTTCAACGCATCTGCCTGTAAATCAGGGGGATTTGAGGTGAACGGGATGGAGACGCACGGCACGGCGGCACTGGCGGAAAGGAGCGTCATGGCGGCGATGGTCAAGATATGGTAATTGTGCATGGTTCAGATGTTGTTTGAGAAAGATTGACTACAAGATAAAGATATAAGGTAAATGGCAAAAAGCAAGATTTCCATACAAGCGGTCATGACGATGTGTCTTCGTGATAATAAACACTCAACTTTCCATTGCACCATAATAAAAGTTGTTTTTTGGGGAATACTGTGATAATTTATAAAATGGTGATGTCATGTGATATGTTTTCTTTTGTGGATAAAGCAAAGATTCAGCAAATAGAGGTTGAGATGAAGCACAAGCATTTCAATTGTGTCGTGGCTTTTTTGGCTGTCGTAATGTTGCCGTCGATGGTAGGTTGTGGTGCAGTCTTTAGAAAACAACGGGAAAAAGCATTGGCTGTATCATGCACAAGCTGTCTCAAACAACTTACAACAGTGCTGAAGTTATTTGAATTGGAAAATGAAGGTAAACTACCAGCAGCACAAAAATGGGAAGTTACGGTAAAGGAATACGTGGGAGACGATAAGCTGTTTATTTGCCCTGCTTGCGAGAAACATTATACCTATTTGGGAAATGCTCAAAAAGTAAGTGACTATGATAAGAAGGACGGGGTGGTTGTACTTTTATGTGAAGGGGATCATTTGGGCAAGACGAATGTAGCTTTCCTTGACGGACATGTGGTAGCTATTGATAAAGCGGATGCCGAAGCACTGAAAGCAGCCATTGAAGCGGCTAAAGCCACTGGAGGTCTGCCTGCAATACGGTGATATTGCGGCATTCCTTGCCAAACTGCTTGAAAAGTATCGATGTTGCAATAAGGTATTTATATTAATAATGTTAAGGCAAAGCAAAAAGGAGTAAAAAATGAAACGCAAATCTGTTAATTATGTTGTGGCTTTTCTGGCTGTCATGATGTTGCCGTTGATGGTAAGCTGTGGTATCATGAAAAAAGCCGAGGCCAAAAAGAAGACTATTTTATGCATAAACAATCTCAAACAGCTTAGTTTGGGAATGGTGATATTTACCGATGACAATGGTGGCAAACTACCAGAAGCCAAAGATTGGGAAGCAAAGGTAAAGGAATACGTAGGAAGCGATGAGCCGTTTACTTGTCCTGCCTGCAAACAGCATTATACCTATTTGGGAAATGGTCAAAAAATTAGTGACTATGATAAAAAGGATGGAGTGATTGTACTTTTATGTGAAGGGGATCATTTGGGCACGATGAATGCAGCTTTCCTTGACGGACATATTGAAAGTGTGAATGGTGCGAATGCCGAAGTGCTAAAAGCTGCCATTGAAGCGGCCAAGGCCGATGGAAGTCTGCCTAAAATAAAGTAAAATAGCAAATCCCTTGCAGAACTGCTAAAGCAAGAAGGCCAAGAGATTCAAGAAAATCCAGAATCTCTTGGTCTTTTTTATGCTGGAATGATGATTATACAATTATAAAATTCGTGAATGCCTCTGGTACGACGAAAGCATCGCAAGAATCGACGACGGAGTGCTTTAGGTCAGCGTCATCCGTGACTACCCAGACTTTTTTCGATTCTCCATGTAGTTCGGCAGTCTTCTCCTTGATGACGAGATCTGCGTTGTGCTCCTCCTGGATGTGTCTGGCGTAGATGATTGAGAGGTTGCCATCGATGTCAACTGTGTTCAATTGATTGACACTGCTGTCAAAGACCAAGACAATGGAGTTGAAGAACTGGCGTTTCTTGCGGCAACGTTCGATGAACTGCCTTGAGGCTGCGGCAAAACCGTTGCTTTTCACAATTCGCTCCCAATGGGAGCCGTCTTTCAAGATGACATTGCATGCGTCCACGACGATATCGACGGTTGGCAGGACGGCGAAGAATTGCGCCATGACAAGAATGACCTGCTTGTCCCGCTGGAGGATTTCCTCCGCCACCACGCTTTTGGGCAGGAAATGGGAGGACTTGAGCTGGCTGAGGTTCTGGTGGAGGGAATGTCGTTTCTGAATCAAGGCGAACAATGTCTTCTTTTCCTCCGGCAGAATCAGTCCATGCTGTTCGGATGATTCTATAAACTCTTGAAGACGTTTAAGTTCCTGTTCTGTTTCAGGACAGTTGACATCGATGTTCTGGAGTTCAAGATAGAGCTGGAGAGCTGTATGGGATAGCGGCAGTTCGTCCGTTTCATCTTGAATGACGTTTTCCAGTTCGGCAATCTGCTGTTCGACTTTTGGGATCAGACGGCGGATGGCGGGATGAACAACGGTGGAATCCAATGTGATGGCCTTCAGCTTTTCGAGGGCGGCGGTGAGCTTGCCCTGTTGGTCGCGCAACCGTGTTTTGAGGCCGTGCTTTTGGTCCAATTGCTTTTGTTCTTCGATGGTCTGTTCGACGGAAAGCAGCAGGGCATCCGATGACGTCTGGAAATCATCGGCCTTGTGGGCCAGTTCGCTGTGGTTTCCGAAATGTTGTTCGACAAATTGCCGCATTATGGCGTCATGCTGCAACTCCTGTTCGTGTAGTCGGTTGGTGATTGATTCACGCGTTTCTTGTAGCGACTGTTTGAGCGAGGCGATTTCCGTTTTCAGCTTCGTCTCTTTTTCTTCCGCTTTCTGCTGGAACTCGTTGAAGGACTTTTGGATTTCACGTCGCCGAGCCTGTTCCTTAAGCAGCTTGTCCTGCAATTTCGACGAACTGCCTTCGTTTTCAACTTGTTCTGTTGTTGTATCTTGTGGCTGTTCAGATGAAGGAGTTCCGTCAGTTTGTGGCTTGATGGCGCCATGGTATAAGCTTGTGACAGCGGCCATAAGCTGCGCCTTGTAGAACGGAACGGGGGAGACGTTGTCTTCTGGATTGAATGTTTTTGTCCAAAGTGAAGGAACTTTTAAGAGCCTTTCGCCCAGTCGTTTAAGTTCTGGAGATTCGAGGCGTGAGAAAGCGAATGCGAGGTCTTTTGGGCAGTCGAAATCTTCAATAAGATTGCGCCAATGTTCGAGGAGCCATTTTTCGTCAAGAGCGGGAAGAAGGCGCACGAGCGGTTGCCATGGGCCGTTTTTATCGGCAAGACATTCCATGAGAGGGCGCGAAAATTCGGGGAGGGCAAGGCGCGAGAGCATAGTTTTGGTGCGGACGGTGCTGACGGAGATTTGGAAACCGCCAAATGAAAGAGCCCGTTTTCGCGCTCCGTTGGCTTGGATGAACTGCACAAGTTCTTGATTTGTAAAATGTCCGATAAGCCAGTCGAAAGCTTCCTGGCAGATGCAGCGTTTGGAACTCATGGTCGTTGGCCCTGTCATGGGAATGGAAAAAAGAAATGTGCAAAACCCCTGATCGCAATGCAATCAGGGGCATGACGTTGCAGATATGTCGGTCTCAAGTTCGGGCTTTAACCCAAAAGCTGCCTCAGCGTATCGTCGTTTTTGAGGGATTTGCGTCTGCGTTTCGGAGCGGCTTCGCCGTTTCCTGCCATTGCGGGACCGGAGGGACCGCCAGACATTGCGGGGCCGGAAGGGCCGCCGGACATCGCAGGGCCGGAGGGGCCGCCAGCCATCGCGGGGCCGGAGGGATTTCCGGCGACGGGGCCGTTGGGCGCGGGAGTGGTCTTGCGTCTGCGGGTGGATTTTGTCGCACCGCCGCCGAGAAGCAAGTCAAGATCGGAGTTCTGGTTGTTGCGTCTTGCCATGAGTCTAACCTCTGGTTTCTTTCATGATGTTATAAAAATGTTTCGTCGCGTAAAGCGGCATCTGCATAATATCCACCATTTTTGTGAACATTCCACACAAAATCGAAATATGCCTTGTATTTTTGTGCGATTTTTTTGATGGAATAGTGTTCCAAGGCGAATTTTCGTATGATGCGGCGGTCCAGCAGGGGGGCTTTTTTGATGGCGGCGATGAATTCCGCCTGTGTGCGACAGCGGAATCCCGTGACACCGTGTCGGACTGTTTCCGCAAATGCGCCCCAGTCCGTCGTGATAATCGGCGTGCCGCACATCTGTGCTTCGATGGCGACATAGCCGAACGGTTCGACGTACAACGTGGGCATCAAGACGGCTCGCGCGTTGGCGAGAAGCTCCGTTTTGGCTGCTCCAAAACAGCCGTTATGAACGACTTTCAATTCCAGCCCCGCCTTTTCTGCGGCTTGTTGAGCGATGGGCAGCCCCTTGCCAGGAGCGTCGCGGCCGATGAAAAGCAGATAGTCCTGCGGATGGTCGGAAGGCCAGTATTGCGTGTCGTCGAGAAAATGCGGGATGACGGTGTCGAAGAAGCGGTTTTTTGCGGTGAAATCGGGCTGTTGGGCGTAGATGGTATGCTGGTGGGCGTAGGAGGGGAAGACCCTGTAGGTTGCCCAGCAGTGGTCGTAGCCGACCATGGGCTCGATGACGGGAAGGCCAAGCGGGTCGATGTCCGATTGTGCGGCACCGTAGATGGAGGCGATGAGTTCGGGAGAGCCGTCCAGATGTGCGTTTTCGGCAAGATGCCGTGAGAGCCGTTTGTTGTAGATTTGGTGCCATTTATTGCGGTAGCTCCATTTACCTGTTGGTTTTCCGCAATTTACGAAAATACCGCCAGGCGGTAGTTTGGAGCCGGGGCAGCCATAGTAGGCATACGGGATGCCCAATTGCGACAGCATGAGGCAGAAATTGTGGCAGTTGAGAACTTGTGCGTCTCCGGGCGCGTTTTCGATGTCAACTGGCAGGGAGGGATGGCCGAGAACGTGGATGAAGGGAATTGCATTGGATTCTTCCGCTGCGTTTGCGATTTCCGCAAGGCGGTGGCCTGGACAGAGTTTCTGCAAGTCAGGCGGAACGTCCCATTCATGTGGGAACGTACGGCACTGCCATGGCCGAGCGGCGTAGATTTTGCATCGGTTATTGTCGTCAAGAAAGATGCACGCACCGTCTTCGCGGTCTGTAAATACAAGGAAACGCCTGTCTTGTGAAAGCTGTGTGTATTGCTGAATGAACTGGTCCAGCGTGATGCCGAGCAGTTTGGCGGCGGCGGTCATTTCCTCTTCGGTGGCTTTGACAAAGCCTTCCCATTTGCAGCATTCGCCGCAGCATTGGCAGGTGAAATTTTTCATAATGGTTAGTGGTGAGGCAAGAGGCTCAGAAAGGATTATTCTATAAGCGAGCGGAGGTCGTCGATTGTGAGGCGAGACGGTGCGGACTGTGCGGTCGCGCCGTCCATGATTTCATCGAAAAGCTCTTTCTTTTGCTCGATGAGAATCTGGACTTTCTCTTCGACGGTGTCCTTTGCGACGAATTTGTAGGCGAAGACAGGCTTGTCCTGTCCGATACGGTGCGTACGGTCGATGGCCTGCCGTTCGACGGCGGGATTCCACCATGGGTCGAAAAGGAAGACATAGTCGGCTTTGGTGAGTGTAAGTCCTGTTCCTGCGGCTTTCAGGCTGAGGAGGAAGACGGATGGATTTTCATCCGCGTCGAAATCTGCAACGAGTTGCGAGCGTTTGGCTACGGGAGTATCGCCTGTGATGATGCGGTATGGGATGTTGAGTTCGTCCAGTTTGGGCGCAATCAAGTCGAGCATGGAGGTGAACTGGCTGAAGACAAGCGACGAATGGCCGCTGGCCTGCAAGTCCATGAGCTTTTCAAGCAACATCTCCAATTTGGCGGAACCTATTGGATTTTCGCGTTTTGTGACGAGTTGCGGATGGCAGCAGGCTTCGCGGAGACGAGTCAACGTGCCGAGAATTGAGCCAGTGCCGTGCTCCTTGAGGGCTGTTTGCCCCAACGCGAGCTGCGCGTCATAGAACGTACGTTGTTCGGACGATAGTTCTACGGAGATGATTTCCTCCGTTTTGGGCGGGAGTTCGGGCGCGACGAGCTGCTTGCTGCGGCGGATGAGCAGCGGGGCGATTTTGCGGCTGAGGGCGGTCAGCCCGCCTTGCCGCTGCATATATCTGCCTTGGAAATCGTCTCGATCGCCGAGGAAGCCTGGATTGAGGCGATTCATGATGGACCAGAGGTCGTTGGCGGAATTTTCCAGAGGCGTGCCCGTCAGGGCGATGGCGTGGACGGCATCCAGGCTGTTGACGGCGGCGGTGAGCTGGGCGGTTGGATTCTTGATGGCTTGCGCTTCGTCGAGAATTAAAAAGTCAAATTTCTGGGATTTAAGGAGTTCCGCATCTTGTCGTACAAGTGGGTAGTGGGTGACGAAAATTTCTGCCTGAGACTTTTTCAGAATGCGTTGCCGTTGAGCGGCGTTTCCCGTGATGGCGGCGATGGACAGCGACGGACAGAATCGGGCGGCCTGTCCAAGCCAGACGGGAACGACGGACGCGGGACAGACGACCAATGTCTTGAATGTTCCGCCGCAACGTTTTGCTTCATCCCGGAAGGCTTCAAGCATGGCGAGAATCTGAAGCGTCTTGCCGAGGCCCATGTCATCCGCAAGGATGGCTCCTACGCCGCAGACGACACGGTCCATGAGAAACTCCACGCCTTCGGTCTGGTATTTTCTTAAAATAGATGTAAAGTGTTCAGGCAGAGGAGGCAATGTAGGCGGCGGCTGTTCTGCCAGACGTTTTGCGAAAGCAGCCGTTTCGGGTGACATCTCCGTCTCGAAGGCGTTGGTGAGTTTTCGGACGATTTCTCCAGAATGGGCTGAAAGGTATGTTTCATCCGCGATGTTGGCGAGGCCGATTTCACGGAGTTTCTGGAGGGCTTCGCGGGCTTGTTCTGGATCAATGGAGAGCCATTTCCCGTCGCTAGATTTGAAATATGGAGATTGTCTTGAACCGCAATGTTTTAAATCTTCCGTTGAACACGTGGCACCGTCTCCGAAGGACCATTGCAGATTGAAAGTCGTGAACGCCTTTTGGTGGTTGTCGGCCATCAGATGGATGGTGGCGCTTTTTTTCTGGTCAATAAAGAGGCCAGCGATGGCGGGTGAGGCGGTCTTGTTCAATGATTCAGGAAGTCCATCCCAGAATTTCTTTAGAATCATCGCATTTTGAGGCGTTTCATAAAGTGAGCAAACATCGTCATTTAGAAAGGCTGGTGGGCTGAGTTTTCTGACTGTGTTTCGCAATGTGTCCATTTCCGCGATTTTGCCTTGACGGATGTTGATTTTACCATGGTAGTATTTGATTTCAGCGGGCGGCGCCGTGTATCCGTCCAAGTCGAAAGGCTTGCCGTCTAGTTCAGCTTGGATGGTGAAAAAACCGTTCTGGACGTCCAATTTCACAGTGATGTCGCGGTTGCTTCCTGATAGATGATTAACGTGTTTTCCTGTAACGAGTTCGAGATGGCCGTTCAGAAGCCGCGGCAGTTCGGAATGGAGCCTTTCACGACGGATGCGGACTTTTCCGTTGCCATCCCAGAACGGTCCCATGTCGAATGGCGGTTTGAAGGCTTTCAAGGCGTTTCGGATGTCCTCCTTGTCAGGAGCGGTCATGATGATGTTCGCGATGTCGAGCAGGGTGGCGGAAGTGCCGTTTTGAAAGAGATATCGGAATACGGCATTGATGCAATCATTGTCGCTGACAAGTTCTATGGAGATGCCGGTTGGATGGCGGAGGGAGCTTGGGCGGTATGGCTTCTGGGAGTCGCGTTCGATGAAGCGGGTTGGATTGTCTTTCCAGCGTTCGAGCCATGTGTCGAAGATGTTGCGTTCCAAGGTGAAAGCCTGAGCCTTGAAAGGCAGCGACTTGGCGGCCTGCATCGTGCGCAGCTTTGCGCTGCACCACGTGATGAACGAAATGTCTTCTGGCGACCAGTCGTATTGTGTATTTGGGCGGCGGACTTCAACGGACAGCTTGAGGAACTGTTGCAAAGTCAACAGTTCGCGCATGTCCAAAGTGCGTTGATAGAAGCGGATGACGATCAGTTTCGTGACTGAGTGCAGATCGACTTCGGCTTCGATTTTGGCTTTTGGCTTTTGGATGGCGGGAGTGGCATCCGCTGGCGGTTCTGGATTGACGATGGGGAGAACTGGCTGGTTTGGAGAGGTTTGCGTAAAGAATGACTCTCTTGGGGAAGGGAAGGAGACGGGATGCGGCTTGGCTGCTTCTGAGGATGGTTTGGGCGGGGGAGCAGGAGTTTTTGGCGGTTGCGGAGTCGTTGTCTCATTGGTGGGGCGACCGATTGTATCGATCCATTTTTCGCGAAGGAAGACGGTATTGACAAGAATGCAGGAAACATAGTCATGGACACAATGGGCTCCTGGAGCGTTGCATGTACAGGATCGCATCCAGATGCCGTCCTTCAATATCCATGTGTTGAAATTATTGCCGATTCGTGCTTTAAGAGATGTATCCGTCCATTGCAGAAAGAGGCCTTCTTCGTTAAGGCTGTCCATGATGCGAATTCCGATTGTACGGATGGCATACGAGAACATGGAGGAAAGCTGCGTGTTTTTTGGCCATAAAGGCAGCCATACAGGCGGTGTACTGGGATGTGGGATGTTATTGAGCATTCAATATTTACGCAATGCCGTCCGCGGCATTCAGAAGATTACTTGGCGATGAATTTGTTTACGGGGATGATGGTGACAAGCCAGCCGAGCATCCTGTGGATTCCACGGCAGATGGCTTGGATGTGGAAGATTCTGTCCAGCAGGCTTTTCTTGAGGATGATGGCCTTGGCGGGGCAGAACTCATGGCAGCAGTAGCAGCGGATGCAGGTTTTGGCGTTGAGTTCCTTTCCAGCGGCGGCGAGCGGTGTGATGGCCGCCGGCTTGACGGGGCAGCCGTTTTGGCAACGCAGGCATTTGACGCATTTTCCCTTTATGATAAAAGGGCGCGGGACGATTTGCGAACGGAGCCATTTGAGGGCGGCCTTCGGAAGCGGAAGAATGCGCATGATGTTGGCGGGGGCGTGGATAAGCTCAAAATCTGGAATCTTCAACTGCTCGACGGTCGCGCCGCGGACATCAATGTCCGCAAGGCGTGTCACGCCAAAATCCGCCCGCCTCGCCGCCATGAGAATCGGAATATCCTCTGGCTGCAGGCCGACGATGGCGGCGGCGACGGTATCGACGGCCGCCAAATCCGTCCCCGCGATGACGGCTCCGATTTTGCGCGGCGTGCCGCTGTTGGGGCCAGGGCCTTCCATGCCGATGACGGCATCGACGATTGCCAAGGCGGGTTTGGCCGTGCGGTTGATATCGACAATCAAATCCGCCAGCCGGTCGCGGTTTTGGAAGCGGAAATGGAATTGCGCTTTCGCCATGCCTGGAATGAGGCCGTATTGATTCTTAAGTGCGCAGGTGAAAGCCATTTGTGAATGAGTCTTCAATTTCGGGAGCGTGATGAGAACGTCGTTTTCCGCCAATTGATCTGTCAATTCAAGGTGTTTAATCAGTCGATTTTCGTCATTTTCATAGACTTTTGTTCCGACAAAATCGACGATTTGCGTCTTTGTTTCCTCCGCGACGGCGGTCAGGCCCGCCAGACGCGAGACGGATGTGGCGGTGCCGACGCCTGGTCCGTCTCCGAAACGAACGGAGCCCGCCTTCGCTTCCTGCACTTCTTCGATGACGGCTTTCAGGATAGCGGGATGGGTCGTGACGGCCAGTTCGGGCTTTGCGGGCGCGACAAGATTTGGTTTCAGAAGCACACGCTGGCCAGGCTTGACAAAAGTCGATATGCCGCCAAATGGTTCCAATACGGACTTTATGGTTTTGCGGACGGCTGTGGAATCGTCATAGCCATCCAACAGGGCGATGCTGACAATTGGTTTATCTGGCATGGCAATGGTTCCGCACGTCTATTTAGCACCAGAAGGAGATTTCCTGTCTTTGTCCATGATGTCAAGAGGTCCTTTCAGGATAAGCAGGATAATTGTCGCCAATATATAACAAATAAGGAAGACAAATAGGTAGCTCCAATAGAGTGCAGGGATGACGTTCACGAGAAACGACGGGAGCTTTGTTTCCAGCCATGGTGTCAGTGGCGGCCCGAAATACCGTGCGCCGAAGCTGCCTGCGGCCAGGCAAACCGTCATGATGATGTAGCGGATGAGCTGTTTCGCGATTCTCATGAGGAGGGTGGCGGCCGCCAGAGCTCCCAGCGTGAGGAGGAGGGCTTTCCACCAATCTTTCCGCCAGTCGAACTCGCCTTCATGGAAATTAAGCGTCTCCAGCGACTGCGCATAATTCGTGCGCGGATGGGGCTCCTCCATATCTGGCTGTTCCTTAACTTGTTCTGGCTGATTAGGTTCCGCCGATTCGGCAGGTTGTGCCACTGGCGTTTCATTGACGACCGCCTGTTTTTCGGGAACAGGCGGTGGCGGCGGAAGTTTCAGTTTGTCAAACAGTCCGTTTCCCGCTCCTTTGATTTCCGCCGTGATGAAGGCCAGGCACAACAGGAGAATGGCGACGCTGGCCTTGCGCATCAGGCGCCCTTTCAGGATGAAATAAAGGAACGAAAATGGATTGAATGACATGTTTTAGGATTCGACGGCATGGACGGAAAACGCCGTGTTATGCGTTTTCATTGTTTTTGGGCTGTTCAGGCTGTTCAGTCTGCTGCGGCTGTTCGCCGTTGGCTTGCGTTTTGTGCTCTTCGTCCATCTTGCCTAGGTAGTGCGGCAGTTCGAGACCCGCCATCTTGGCGATTTCATGGAGCGGCGGGAGGCTTTGGACCATGCCGCTGAGGAAATTGGCGGTGGAGGACTTGCCAGTGCCGCCGGCGTTGTCCCAGACCATGACTTTGTCGATCTTGATATGCTTGATGGCTTCTGTCTGCATGGCGACGATGTCGTGCAGTTTTTCGATGATGAGCATTTGTGCGGCGGCGTTGGAGTCGCCTGCGCAGGATTCGTAGATTTTCTGGAAACCTTGTCCTTTGGCCTGCAGGAGTTCGAAGTTACCTTTGGCTTCTGCCTGCAGTTTTGCGAAGATGGCGTCCGCCTGGCCTTGCGCTTCGAGACGGACCTTTTCGGCCTGCGCCTTTGCGGCGATTTCAATCTGTTGCTTCTGGATTTCCGCGGGAACGATGATTTCGGCGTGCTGACGTTCGGCTTCCATGACGGCGCGGGCCTTCTGGGCTTCCGCTTCCGCATCGAACTGGGCCTGTTGGACACGGGCCTGTGCGATCTGTTTGGCGGCTTCCGTCCTGCGATATGCTTCGGCTTCCGCTTCATAGCGTTCTGCGTTGGATTTGGCGATTTCAATGGCGGCGAGGTTTTCGCCCTGTGTTGCGGTTGCGTCGGCCTGTTTGATGGCGATACGGCGTTCGCGGTTGGCTTCGGCTTCGCCGGCGGCGGCCTTCGCGTCGGCCTCCGTCACGGCGACACGGCGTTCGCGGTCGGCTTCCGCTTCACCGGCGGCGGCTTCGGCTTCCGCCTTGGAGACGGCGATACGCTCCGCCTTCTGGGCTTCGGCGGCGCCGATGCTACCTTTGCGGGTTTCTTCCGCGACGTCGATTTTCGCCTTGTTGATGGCTCCTGCGGCGGCGCGCTTACCGATGGCGACGATGTATCCGGATTCATCCGTGATATCCGTGATGTTGACGTTCAGGAGGACGAGACCGATTTTCTTAAGTTCTTCTGCGACATTGGCTTCAACTGCGCGGAGGAAGGTTTCGCGGTCCGCGTTGATTTCCTCGATCATCATGGATGCGATGACGAGACGGAGCTGACCGAAGATGATATCCTTTGCGAGTTCGGAGATGGCGTCCGGGCTCTGCCCGAAGAGTCGTTCCGCCGCGTTGCCCATGATTTCAGGCTCCGTGGAGACGCCGACCGTGAAGACCGAGGGGACGTTGATTCGGATGTTCTGTTTACACAACGCGTTGTCCAAGTTTACCGTGATCTGCAACGGCCTCAAGGAGATGTAGCCGAAATCCTGAAAGATCGGCCAGACGAATTTCGCGCCGCCGTGGATGCACTTGGAGGCTTCGTGGCCGCCTGTTTTACCATAGATGACCATGATTCTGTCCGACGGGCATTTTCGGTAGCATTTTACGAGTGACAGAAAGACTGCGAGGACAACGATTGCCGCGAAGAAGGCAAGTACGATGATGTTCGTTGGTTCCATGGACGGTTCTCCTTTGGTTTGCTATAAGTGATTTATAATTAAATAGTTTTGACAAGATATGTGTTGCTTCCGATGAACTGTACGATGGTGATGGTCTGGCCGGAGGCGATTGGCTCGTCCGAAAGCGCTTCGATTTCGCGCGTGCAGGCGTCCAGCTTGACAATCGCCTTTCCGCCAGGAGCGCGTCCGCCTGGAATGGACAGATAGACGGAACCGCTTTTGCCGATGTAGTCTTTCGGCGAGATATTGCCCGACTGCTGCATCTTGAGGAGCAGGGCGATGAGGACGGAGATGATGACCATCATGGTGATGCCGCTGACCAAGGCGATGGCGAAACCACCCCAGCCATACTGTTTGAAGCATACACCGCCCCATCCATAGAATGTCAGGAAAGCCATGATGCTTTTGAGCGAGAAGAAATTGACATGAAGCGCGTCTGCGCTTTGGGTCGCTTCAATGTGGTCGATATCTGATGCGTCCTGTCCGTCCATATCGTCTGGAATGCCGTCGCCATCCGCGTCTTCGCCACCGTGTCCGAATCCAACCAGTGTCATGATGAATTGGATGACGAAAATCGTCGTCCCGAAGATGGCGATGAACAAGTAACTGTTTTCAAAGAGTTTGTAGATGTTGTTCATGATGACCTCCTCGATTGGTGTGCCGTTGGTGCGTTTTTTCACGACAGCCATGCCAAGGCCAGTTCGTGCCGCGCCGTTGCTCTGACAACATTATGCCTATATTATAAATTATAGTTTAGTTCTTTTCAAGTGGAACGAGGGGAGAAAAGGTAAAATCGTCATTTTACGAAAAGTTTTCAGTGAACGGCAGATGGTTTTTACGACATGAATGCACTGCGAATGATTGGCGAATCGGACGTTAGAGGCTATATTAATACACATTAAATATTTTTTTATCTTGCTCTCTTTGGCAGGAGGGCGGGAAAATGGAAACGACAATAGCAAAGGAAAGACGTCAATGAAAAAGGTATTGATTCCGACGAAGCTGGATTCAGTTGCACGCGAACTGCTTGAGGCGAATGGCTACACGGTCGTACAGGATTCGGACACTCCGATTCTGGACCTTGTTAAGTCTCATCCTGACTGTGAGGCGCTGATCGTCCGCAGCGAAAAGGTCACGGCGGAAATCATCGACCTGCTTCCGAAATTGAAGACGGTCATCCGCGCAGGCGCGGGATTCAATACGATTGACATCAAATATGCCCGCAAGAAAAACGTCGATGTCATGAATACGCCCGGAGCCAACTCCAACGCAGTCGCTGAAGAGGTTGTCGCACTGGCACTTGCAGTCTATCGTCATGTGATTCCTGGCGACATCACGACTCGTGAGGGCAAGTGGGAGAAGAAGAAATTCATGGGCAGCGAACTGACTGGCAAGACGATCGGCATCGTCGGCCTCGGCAACATCGGCCAATTGGTGGCGAAGCGCACGAGCGGATTCGACGTGAAGATTCTAGCCTACGATCCGCTGATTTCCCCCGAACGCGCAAAGGCCGTCGGCGCGACGATGCTCCCGTAGGAGGAGGATTTTGCACAATCTGACATCATTACACTCCATATTCCTGAAAACGACACGACGCGCGGCCTGATCAACGCGAACCTTCTGAAGCTGGTCAAGCCTGGCGCCTTGATCATCAACTGCGCGCGTGCGGGCATCATCAACGAAGACGATTTCCGTGCGTTGAAGGCTGAGAAGAAATTCAAATTCTGCACGGACGTCTATCCGGAAGACGCCCCTGGCGACAAGTCGGTGAAGGACATTGCGGACATCATGCTGCCGCATCTTGGCGCGAACACAAACGAGGCGAATTTCAACGCTGCGAAGCGCGCCGCCGAGCAGATGATTGCGTATTTTGAGAACGGCGTCGATATGTACGTCGTCAACAAAGGCGTTCCGAAGGAATTGAACGAGAACTACCAGCAGCTGGCGAACCGCATCGGCGTGGTGGCCAGCCATTTCCTGGGCGACGGAGCGACCGTGAAGAAGATTTCCGGCAGCTTCTACGGCGAACTGGGCAAGTTCCCGAAATGGTTTGTCGCGCCGCTCTGCGCCGCCTTGAGCAAGGATTTTGAAATCAATCAGGATCCCGAAGATGCAAAGCAGTTCCTGGAAGCGAAGGGCGTCAGATTCGAGCCGCGGCCCGTCGATGACCGCAAGCAGTACGGCAACGCGATGACAATCGATTTCGAGGCCGACGGCAAGACGGTCAGCATCCGCGGCACAGTCGCTGAAAACAACATGATCATCACGCGTATAAACGACTACAACCGCGTGTATTTTGTGCCGCGCGGCAATGCGTTCATCGTCGAGCACAACGACGCCCCCGGCATGTTGAGCAAGATCACGGGCGCCTGCGCTGAAGTCGGCATCAACATCGAAGACATCCATGCCTCCCGCAGCGACGACGGCAAGCGCATGATGGCGATTTTGATGACGGACAAATTGGTCAGCAAGGATACGGTTGAGAAGGTGAAGCAGATGGTCAAGGCACGCGCCGCATTTGCATTTACCATGTAATTGATTTGAAATGAGTTATAAAAGAAGGGGGCTGTTGTTTGCAACAGCCTCCTTTTTTATGGGATTTACATGGTGAGGGAGTGAAAAAGCAATCTCGATTGCTTTTTTGGGGGACGTGAGACGTGAGACGCGAGACGTGAGATTGGAGACGGGAGACGATTAGACAAGGAGACAAGTGGCTTCGTCTTGTGGGAGGGGAGTGAAAAAGCAATCTTCGATTGCTTTTTGGTGGGACGTGAGACGTGAGACGCGAGACGTGAGATGGGAGACGATTAGACGATAAGACATTAGACGGGAGACGATTAGACAAAGAGACAAGCGGCTTCGTCTTGTGGGAAGGGAGTGAAAAGCAATCTTCGTTTGCTTTTTGGTGGGACGTGAGACGTGAGACGCGAGACGTGAGATGGGAGACAATTAGACGATTAGACGGCTAGACGGCTGAGACAATTAGACAATTAGACAGCAGGAAAATCTTTGTGAAAAACAAGAACCTGAACGATAATAGTAGTATGGAGCGGCCGCAGGCCGCAACCAAATAATCAC
>JAGCSE010000224.1 GCA_017964325.1 Victivallales bacterium
ATGCTATGAAATCATCAAAAGTCATCATGGTGCTTTTGTTCATAGGCATGGCGGCGGCGTTTGGCGATGTCGTCAATGTCTCGTTCAAACGCGGCAAGTGGAACGAGTCGGACTGGCTCATGGTCAAATGCGGTCGCTGGCCGAACATCGGTGCGTGGGTGCAACAGGACGACCATATCGAAAATCGCATTCCAGCGGATGCGACGAAAGAGGAGATGCTTGGACAGCGCGCTCCCGAAACCTATACGAGCATGGTCTGGAAGACGCCTGTGACAACGAATTTTACCGTCAGAGCCACAATGTCGTTCGACTACCGCATGGCTCCACTGATTGTTCTGGCCAACGAACTTGGCAAGGATGCAAACGGGTATCCGGAATATCTTGAGCATTGGGAAATCGTGCTTTATGATGAAGGCATCAACGTCTGGCACCATCAGCGCAACGCTGAAGGCAAACCGACGTGGCATCGTGCCGCGCAGTTCAAATGGAAATACCTGAAAAACTTGAAAACCGATTTGACGGTGGCCGTTGATTACACGGTCAAGGGACCACAGATGACGATTCAATGCGGAGACGTATGCTTTTCTTATCTGGAGCATGATTTGCCGAAAAAACTGTACGTCGGCGTGACGGGCTGCGAAGGCCTGAACCGATTCTATCATTTCAAATTAACGACAAAGTGACGATTATGGACTGGAAACTGTTTTTCATGACGTTTGGCGTCGTGTTTCTCGCGGAGCTTGGCGACAAGACGCAGCTGACGGCGCTGTCGCTGACGACGTCCGGCAACGGCGGGCCGTGGACGGTGTTCATCGCCGCGAGCATGGCGCTTGTCTGCTCGACGGCGCTGGCGGTGCTGTGCGGCAGTTTTCTCGCGGCGTACATCAATCCGAAATACATCCGCATCGCGAGCGCGGTGCTGTTCATCATTTTGGGCGTCGTAAGTCTCTCGCAACTGGCGTGGACGAGCAAGGAGTTCGACGACGCGAAGGGCGAAAAGACGGAGAAAGTGGAAGCGGAACAGAAATAAGCGAAACGGTCTATGTTGTTCAAGCTCAATCCCATAACAGCGAAACGGATCGCGCGGTTCAAATCCATACGCCGCGCGTATTGGTCGTTATGGATATTGGGCATTTTGTACGCATTGAGTCTCGCATCCGAACTGGTCTGCAATGATAAGCCGTTGATATTGCGTTATCAAGGGAAGACGTATTTTCCTGCGTTCAAGTACTATGCCATCGGCACGTTCTTCGAGAACGGTTCGATGGATCGCATGAAGGCGCAGGACTATCGACTGATGGATTTTACGAAAGAATGCTGGATGTTATGGCCGCTGATACGTTCGAATCCGTACGAGCACATCCCCCCTGCCGAATTGTCGAGGCATACTCGATGCACGGCGCGGCTGTACCGCCAGCCGCGGCTCGCCAAGGCAGTGGTTTTGGCGGAGACGTTTGAAATGGCGGATTTGACGGGCGGCGAATTGTTCGGCGTCGGCGAATGGAGCGGCAAGGCTCTTGGCGATTTGTGGAATATTCCGGAATCTTTTCAAAAGGCGTTGTCGGAACGCTTTGCAAATAAGCCATGCGATGCCGTGACGATTCGTTGCGACGGAAAAGACGGCATTGGCGCGGCGGAATTGAGCCTCTTGGCGTATGAGCCGCGGAAGCGTCCGCCGAAAAAAGTGAACGTGACGTTGCGGGAAGGCGCGGTTTCCGCCGATGGTTTAGACGGCATCTGGCAGTTTGATCCAAAGTCAAAGTCACGTCAACCGCTTCGGCGGCGGGACACCTTCGCCAAACTGCCTGAAATTTTGCAAATCAAAATGAGAAGCAAGGTGCAGGAGCTTTGGGAAGGCAAGGAAGTCGCTACGGAAGTCGTGGAGATTGAAGGTGTTGCGTATGAACTGAGTTTTGAGATGGAGGAGGTTCGCTTTCCGTTCAGGCCCGTGCGCGGCATCCCTGAAGGCGTTTCTACTCCCGCCCATCTGATGGGCTTGGACGATTCTGGTCGTGACGTTTTGGCACGGATTCTCTACGGCTTGCGGACGAGCCTGAGCTTCGGGCTGATATTGGTCATCTGCTCGTTGTCGTTCGGCACGCTGATTGGCAGCGTGCAGGGCTATCTTGGCGGATGGGTCGATATTACGGGACAACGACTTATCGAAATCTGGAGCGCGCTGCCGTTCCTCTACATCATCATTCTGATGGGGTCTGTCTATGGACCGAGCTTCTGGCTGCTGATTGTCTGCTACGCACTTTTCAACTGGATTGGAATGAGCTACTATATGCGTGCGGAAATGCTTCGACTGAAACGACTTCCATTCGTGGAGGCGGCAAAGTGCCTCGGCCTGCCAGGCTGGAAAATCGTGCTGAAGCACATCCTTCCGAACGCGTTGGTGCCGCTGGTGACGTTCTTCCCATTCTCGCTCGTGGGGGCGGTCGGCGCATTGGCGGCGTTGGACTATCTCGGATTCGGACTGCCGCCGCCGACGGCAAGCCTTGGGCAGTTGTTGCAACAGGCCCAAAGCCAGAAGTGGGCATGGTGGCTGATTTTGTATCCGTCTCTGGCGCTGTTTGTTGTGATGCTGCTCGGCGTTTTCATCGGCGAAGGCGTCCGCGAGGCGTTCGACCCAAAACGACAGAGCAGACTGCAATAAGATGGGAGGGCTGCGCTCCTGCGCGGCCGATGACTAGTGGTTAGTAATTTATATCAATAAAAACACATAAAGGAAAAAAGAGATGAACAGAATCAAGGAGCGAATGATGGCGGGGCTTTTGGCATCAACGATATTGGCGGGGGCGATTCTCGCGGGTGGCACGCAGTTGACGCATGAAGGCAAGACGATTTTCGAATCTGAGGCGAAGGTTAGTTTCGGGGCGACGTATGGCGAACGCGCCGTGAAGGCTGTCGTAAACGCAAAGGAACCATGCAAGGTGTCCGTCCGAACGGACAGGAAGCCGACATATGTGTTTGTGAACCGTGAACTTGTGGATGCGGCCAAATGGTCATATTCTGATGACACCAAGATGACTGCGCTGCAAGTTCCGGCAGGCTCGGCAAATGTGCAGTTCCGTTTTGATGGCATGGCTTCCTTGAAGCCTGTGGATGTGACACTTAAGATGGAAGTCGCTCTTGCGGCGAACGGCGGGCCGCTGTCATTGGACGTCAAGGGCGTGAATGTCGATGAAAAGTTTTCAGGCAAAGTCGTGTGGCCGAAAGATCAGGCGGGGCTGTATGAAATCGCCGCAGACGGTTGCGCCATAAAGACGATGAATGCCTCCGCTGTCGATGGTAGGACATATTTCATGGGCGACAACAGTGCACTGCAGATTGACGCGGAAGCTCCCGGCGGCGTGATGCCGATGTTGAAAGTGTCGGCGAAATTCGTCGGCGCGGTTGCGAAAGTGAAGGCGCAGGATCGCGTGAAACTTCTTGAGCGGAAGGATGTTGTGAAAATTGAGGCGGAGTCGTACAATCGCATTTCTGGTGGCGAAGTGTCCATTAGCAAAGAGCATCAAAACACGAGCGAAGGCGGTTGCATTTTTGCTTGGGGGACGGCTGGAACGCGGTTGGAATGGGATGTAGAGATTCCCGCCGACGGCAAGTACCATGTCGTGTTCGTGATGGCGAGCCAGGAGACGGTTGCATTGCGTAAATTCATGGTGAATGACAAATCCGTGGCGGCTGCCGCGCTGATTGGATTTGACGGGACGGGCGGCTGGGGCCGCTCGAATCCGAAGGAATGGAAGGCGTGCGAAGCGGTCGGAACGGATGGGAAGCCTGTGACGGTGGAGCTCAAGGCAGGAAAGAACACGTTGTCGTTGGAGAATTTCAGTGGACAGCATCTGAATCTTGACTGCATCGTCATCTACAAATAAAAATGTGTTTTTCCGTCAGTTTTTTCATGGAATAATATTGCGTTTTTACGTACCAACAATTAAATTAGAAAATTAACGTTGATGAATAGCGTAAAAATCGAGTAATGTGTCAGAATAAAGCGTAAAAATCGCTTTAGGAGTGTGTGCTTTGGGAAGCAATTTCGGTAGTTTGGGCGACTTTTTTCCGGAGACGGAAGTTAAATGTCGTGTGCGCGGATGCGAGAACATGATTCATGTATCGCGTCAGGAAGTCATACAGAAGCTGGCGAACGGCAAGAATCCACGTACCGAGAAGATGTGCGATGAATGCTATGCGATCTTCCAGACGTTGGAGGACAAGACGTTGCCTTGCTCGACGGTTGGTTGCGATGGGACGTGGGTGTGGAATCGCCACGCCCAGTTGGAGGCCATTCGCCGCACGAAGAACGACAATCCGCCGCCGCCGCACGGCCTGTGCCCGAAATGTAAGTCAGAGGCTTCGAAAGTCGAACCGCAGGAACGTCCATGCCGTCTGCGTGGATGCAAGAACACATGGACGTGGACTGCGCGCGAACAGATCGCGAGTGGCGGAAAAGCCCCTGCACCACGCCTTTGCGACGAATGCTTCAATTTGCTGAAGCCGTTGAAGGACGACTACATCCCGTGCCGCATCAAAGGTTGCACGAACAGCGTCCTGTGGACGCGCTACCAGCAACTTGAGCATATCAGGGCAGGCAAGAGCCTGGACAATCCGCCTCGCCGGATGTGCGAAGACTGCTTCAAGAAATTCAGCGAGCTGAAGGATGAGGAGCGTCCCTGCAAGATCAACGGCTGCAAAGGCACGTGGACGCTGACGGCATACGAGCAGCTGGAAGTAATTCGCAATACGCCGGAAGGGCAGGAGCCTGTGATGCCTCAGCGCATGTGCAAGGACTGCTTTAATTTCTATTCGAACACGAAGGACATCGAAGTTCCCTGCCAGAACAAAGGCTGTTCGAACAAGTGGGTTTGGACGCGCAGTATGCAGCTCGGCGCGCACGTCCATGGCATCGACCGTCCGCCCGTTCGTCTCTGCGAAGACTGTGTGAAAGCGTTCATGTCGTTGAAAGACGAAGAACGGCCATGCAGTGTTCAGGGATGCAACGGTACATGGATTTATACCGTAAAGGACCAAATACGAGACAAATGCAACCAACGTGAGGAGCCGCGCCGTCGTTGTCCGTCCTGCCAGGAGTTCTTGCAGAGCCACAAGGCGGAGGATTTGACCTGCGAACGTTGCGGTGCGACGTTCAAGTGGTCCGTCCAGGAGCAGTTGCAGGTGCATCTTGGCAATTTCACAAAGCCGACGCTTTGCTCCGCTTGTGCGACGCAGGAGATCGCCGAGGCGAGTCCGACAGGCGAGATCAAGATTGTGAGTCGTCCCGTCATCCATATCCCGCCAGCCGGTCCGTGGAACAGCGACAATGCCATCAGCAAATATCCCGAACGCATGACGCGGCAGGCGATTGCGGCGATGGCGGATGCGAAAATCCGTGTTGTTTGCATCGGAGACGAACAGACGTTGTCGTTGGATGATACAGACAAGTCGTGGCCGTCGCTCTTGGCGGCGAAATTGCAGAAGCGATTTGAGACGAAGGGGAAGGTCGGCGTGCTAAATGTCGGCATCAAGAATACGGGTACGGCGCAGGGCGTGGCCCGTGCAGGACGTGACATCATGCCGTTCACTCCGCATTTGGTAATCTTCTCGTTTGGCTGGAGCGATGCGAAAATACCGTTTGGTCAGACACTTGACGATGAAGTGCAAGCTGCTCGCCTCAGTGCTCTGGCGACGGCGTTTGAAGATTTTGTCGCCTTGTTCAAGGAGACGGAAACGAAGTTGCTCTGCTGGTTGCCGAATCCTGTCTATCCGACTCTTTGCAATGAGAAATCATACGATTCGGAAACGACCAAGCAGTGGATGGAAAGCCAGTCGAAATTCTTTGAGTCCGTCCTCAACCAATTGCGACAGAACTGCAAACGACTTGAGATTCCATTGGTTGACGCGCGGGCTCTGTTTGAGGTCGATGGCCTTCACAGTGCCCAGAAATGGATGTCCAACTGGTTCATGCACAACGAGCAGGGAGCCGCGAATATTGCGAATTGGATTGAAGACGCAATCGTCAAGAATAAGCTGATTGATGCGGATGCTTTTGATGACATTCCCGTTGAAACGGAAGCCCCGTCTGCTGAACCTGTTGTGGAAGAAACGCCGACTGTGGAAACGGAACCCGTTGCGGAGGAAGTTCCTGCGGCGGAAATTGTTGAGGCGAAAGCTCCTGCGGCTGAACCTGTAGTGGAAACCGCACCAGCGGAGGCTGTTGCAGAGACGACTGCAGAAGAGAAAACGGAATAAAAAAAATAAATATAATTAGAAAAGCTCCGTCTTGTGGAGCGAAAAACAGGAACCAATTAAAGAAGAGAGGTTTGGAAATGCGCGAAGTGATGAAGATGTCTGTGGTTTTGGCAATTGCGATGCTGGTTTGCGCTGGCTGCACGAAAAAGGCGAAAGTGAATCTGGACGGTCTGGACCAGAATCCCGCTGGTTCCATGCAGGATGGCAGTTTTGGTACCAGTGGTCTGAACGGTCCTGGAACGACGCTTGTCAGCGATACTCCATTGGTTCCGCCAGTCGGTGATCCGAGCTTATTTGGTGTCGCAAACAGTGCTGATGGTAATGGCAGCGGTATTGGTGGGGCAAACGGCAATGGTGCCGCGGATGCCAATGGTGGTGCAGGTGGTGGCTGGACAGGCTTGGATAATGCCGTGGGTGGCTCCGATGTCGAGAATTTCATCAAGAACGGCCAGTATTTCGCGCAGAAAGTTTATTTTGATTTCAATCGTTCTGAAGTTCGTCCGTCCGAACGTCCGAAACTGGAAGCACTTGCAAATCATCTTCAGAACAATCCGACGTTTGGCGTCATCATCGAAGGCCATTGCGACGAACGCGGCAGCGATGAATACAATCGCTCCCTCTCCGAACGCCGCAGCCTTGCCGTGAAGGAATATTTGGCGGCTCTTGGCATCGCCAACAACCGTATGCGGACGATCAGCTACGGTGAAGACCGTCCTGACATTCCGAACGCCCAGTCCGAGCAGCAGCATAAGATGAACCGCCGTGCCCAGTTCCTGGTTGGTGCGCATCAGTAATATATGGGTGTGTCGCATTTCCGTGCGACCACAATGAGAAATCACAGCCGTGAGGCTTCACTTTGAGGAGTGGGGATCACGGCTGTTCTGTATTTGTATGATTGGAAAAGGTAAGATGATTTCAGAATATTTGGAAGTTTGTGCGGCAGTGGTATTTAAGGATGGAAAACTGCTGTTGGCAAGCCGTCGCCCAGGCAGTAGTCTGGCGGGGAAGTGGGAATTTCCAGGTGGTAAGCAACGTGAAGGCGAAAGCCTGGCGGACTGCATTCGCCGTGAGCTTCAGGAGGAGCTTGGTTTGGAAATCACGGATGCCTTGGAACTGTTTTCACTGGTCCATCGCTATCCGGAGAAGACTGTCCGGCTGCATTTCATGTTGTGCGATGTGGCGGATGATTGTTTGCCCATGGCGAAGGAAGGACAGGCCTTCGGTTGGCATGACCGTTTGCAGTTGAACGACTTAGATTGGGCACCAGCTGACCGCGAAGCCTGCGAAATGCTGAAAGGCGACGGACAGTTGTCCCGCATGGACGGTGTCGCCGTCGCAGAACCGTCGCGGACGGATCAGTTGCGCAGTTGGCTACGCGGGCAGGGCAGGGCGCCAAACTGCCGCGAATTGGGCAAGCCGTCATGGCTTCGTGCGCCGTTCATGGGTGGCAAGGAGCATCTTGAAATGCGTTCGTTGTTGCAACGTGCGAAATTGCATACGGTCTGTGACAGCGCGAAATGCCCGAATCGTGGCGACTGTTGGAAGCATCGCACGGCGACATTCATGGTTTTGGGCGACATCTGCACACGCAACTGCAAATTCTGCTCCGTGGCGCATGGCAAGCCGCGTCCCGTGGATCCTGAAGAACCGCAGCATGTTGCGGAAACGGTCGAAACGCTTGGCTTGCGATTCGCCGTCATCACCTGTGTGACGCGCGATGATCTGCCCGACGGCGGTTCCGTCCATATCGCGGCGACGGTCAAAGCCATCAAAACGCGTTGTCCGGACGTGAAGGTCGAAGTGCTTGTCAGCGACTGCAAAGGTTCGCATGATGCTGTCGATACGGTACTTGCAAGTGGTGTGTCTGTTTTCGGCCACAACATAGAGACGGTGGAGCGGTTGACACCGGTCATCCGCGGCCATGCGACCTATCGCGGCTCGCTGGATGTGCTAAGGTATGCCGCGCAACATGTTCCGCAGGGATGCGCCGTGAAGTCCGGCATGATGCTTGGCCTTGGAGAGACGGCGGATGAAATCCGCCAGGCGCTGGTGGATCTGCATGACGCAGGCGTGTCGATTGTGACGTTGGGGCAGTATCTTCAGCCGACAGCTGACAATTGCCCTGTGGTACGGATGGTTTCGCCGGAGGAATTCGAAGAATGGAAACGCTTTGCTGAGAAGGAGATAGGCTTTTCCTGCGCGGTCTGCGGACCGCTTGTCCGCAGCTCCTATCACGCCAGCGAGGCATTTTTGTCCAGTGGACATTGACCGATGATTGGTGGTGACATGGTGTTTGGGCATGTTGTAAAACCTTCTGAAACCGCTTGCAAAATCATATAGTGTGTATAATGTATATGAATAGCAAAAGATTCATCTGTTGCAAAGAGGGACAATGGACATGCTTCAACCCATTCTAGTTGATTCCAGCGATTTTACAGAGATTCGCGGGAGCGAATGCATTTATGTCGATAAGACTGCGTATTTTCATCAATTGATTACGCGTCGGGATGCGCGCCGTTTCTTTTTGGCACGTCCTCGTCGCTTCGGTAAGTCTCTTATGATCAGCACATTGAAGGCTATCTTCGATGGACGGCGGGAGTTGTTCGACGGGCTGGCCATCTCAAAGACGGACTGGCAGTGGGAAAAATATCAAGTGCTGTATTTCAATTTTGGTTTCGCGGCGACATCGTCTGAGGAAGAATTCCGCCGCTCATTCTCGAACACGGTGAAGAAGGCTGTTCAGAACGCTGGTGGAAAGTATGATTCAAGTGAGACCGCAGTTGTCAATTTTGGAAACGCCATCGACACGCTTTCCTCCGAGAATAATGGGAGAGGCGTTGTCATTCTCATTGACGAATACGACGATCCTGTGGCTCGGCTGCTGAACAAGCCTGAAGAGGCAGAAAAAGTGCGGGGGATGCTGGCGGAGTTCTACGGCCAGATGAAAGACCGAACAGGGAAAATTCGCTTCCTCATGATCACTGGAGTTTCGAAATTTACGAAGATGTCAGTCTTCTCCGCTTTGTCCAATCTCGTTGACCTTTCCTTTGATGACGATTATGCGACCATGCTGGGTTACACGGAAGCTGAACTGGATGAATATTTTGCTGAACACATGCATGATCATGCAAAGGCGTTGGAAATGGACTACGACGCCTATCGTGCGGAGTTGAAACGATGGTTCAACGGATATCGATTCTGGAAGTTCAAAGGAGAATCCGTTTACAATCCGGTGTCAATCGGTATGAATATGTCCAAACGGGAGCCTGAATTCAAGACATACTGGCGCACAACGGGGAAGGCTTCCATGCTTATGAACTACATTAAGCGGGAAGGCTTCCTATCCATAGACATGGAGTCTGTTCGCGGCGTACAGGAAGATGATTTCGACGTGTCGGACATCCGCAATCTCAAGCCAGTTCCGATGCTCTACCAGACAGGCTATCTGACCATCTGCGACTACAACCGATTTTTGCATTCTTACGAGCTTCGCGTGCCGAATGAAGAAGTGCGAAAAGATTTGTCTATTTTGACGGTGGCCGCTATCGCCGACAGGAAGCCCGACTGGGTGACGTCGCTTGGAAGCAAACTGCTTCTGGCTGAATGGGATGAGTTTTTCGATGGGCTGAAAGCGCTGTACGCTGCTCTGCCGTATGGCTCGAAGGAGGGGACTGTGCATGAATTTTCCTACGAACGGTGTTTATATATTTTGCTGAAGTCGCAAGCCATTCGCTGTACGACGGAAGATCGGCAGGCCAACGGGCAGGCGGATATTGTCGCTGATTCGCCTGCTGGCGTGTTCATCTTTGAGCTGAAGGTCAATGAATCAGCGGATGAAGCCCTTAGACAAGTGCGTGAAAAGCATTACGATGCGCCGTATCATGGCCGTGACCTGCCCATCTGGACAATCGGCCTCAATTTTGACGGCAATACGCGCCATCTAGTCGAAGCAAAAGCCGTAAGGATTTGAAGTTGCCAATGATGCCTCCATTTTCGGTAAAATCTTGACCAAAACGCAATAAAAATATGAGATTTGGCGAATATTTAATAAAATCTTGACCAAATGCGCCTTGAAAATTGAGTTTTGGTCAGTATTTTATAAATCAAACGTGATTTTTATGATGAATTGATTTCTTGGAGGCGACAATGGAAAGACGGATTGGACGTGATCGTGAATGCGAAGAATTATCACGAGCCATGGAATCATCGCGTTCAGAGTTTGTCGTTTTGTATGGGCGTCGTCGAATAGGCAAGACATTTTTGGTACGTAGCTTCTTCAAAGACCGATTTGATTTTCATTATGTTGGGGCGCATAAGGCTAAGACAGTCGTCCAGCTCCAGAATTTTCGAAAGGCGCTCATTCGTTATGGGGATAATGCGAACGTTCCTTCGTTCTCTAATTGGATGGAGGCGTTTGAGTATCTGGCAAGCTGGCTGGAACGCATGGAGCCTGCGAAGCGCAAAATTCTGTTCTTTGATGAAATGCCATGGATAGACGCCAAGCAGAGCGATTTTGTAGCGGCATTGGAATACTTTTGGAACAGCTGGGTCTCCATGCGTGATGACATATTCCTTATCGCCTGCGGCAGCGCGACTTCCTGGATGGCGGACAAGCTGATTGACAATCCAGGCGGGTTGCACAATCGTATAACCCGCCGCATTTATCTGCGCCCCTTCACATTGCATGAATGCGAGGAGTATTTGGAGAGCCGTGGCTTCGATTGGGACCGCTACCAGATCATTCAATGTTACATGGCTTTAGGAGGTGTGCCGTTCTATTGGAGCCTGTTGGAAAAAGAGTTTAGTCTTCCGCAAAACATCGATCGGCTCTGCTTCCGAATGGATGGGATGCTGCGAACGGAATTCGACGAATTGTATTCCGCCTTATTCAGCAATGCGGAACGGTATATTTCCGTCGTGCGCACTTTGGCGAATCATCGGGAGGGAATGACACGTGAGGAGATCATGGAGGCTACCCGCCAGACAGGGGGGAATCTCAGCAAAGTGCTGAAGAATCTTGAACGTTGTGATTTCATAACATCCTATGCGCAATTTGGCCTCAAGAGCAAAAGCGCCATTATCCGTCTCAGTGATTTTTATACGCTCTTTTATTTCAAATTTATCCATAACGAACGTGGTCACGATGATGATTATTGGTTGCATCATTATCTGACGCAATCAGTTGCAATTTGGCAAGGATTGACCTTCGAACTTGTATGTCTTGCGCATTTGCCGCAAATCAAAAAGGCGCTGGGCATTTCAGGCATGGAGACTCAAGTCTCGGCATGGCGATATACCCCAGGCAAGATTTCAAGACAGGATCTCCCTGTAAAAGGCGCGCAAATAGACTTGCTCATTGCACGTGCCGACAAAATCGTCCATTTATGCGAAGCCAAGTTCTCCGAAGGGAAATATGTGATTACGAAGGAATACGAACAGCATTTGCGGGAGCGGCTTGACATCTTTCGGCAGGTCACACGGAAAAATGGTGGTATGGTCCATACGTTCATTACACCGCAAGGTGTTGCGAATGGGAGCCATAGCTCGATTGTCCATAGTGAGGTCACTGCGGACGATCTTTTTGCGGAATAGTTGCATCCGTTATTTACCTGTGCGCATCCTTGGTGATTATTTGACCATCGACTGACGCACGGTACATTATGATTGGTTTGAATTCTGGCGTTACTCTTGAAGAGGACGCCTATATTATATGGTTATAATAGGAGAATTGCACAATGGCAGTCACATTGGAAATGGGCGCGACGAAACCTGCGGTGGAATGCAGGCATTTTCCGACTACATGGCAGGCCGTGCTGTGGCGCAACTGGGGGATGGTTCCGTTGGAACGTCTCGCCAAAGTTCTACGGACAACATCTGAAAAACTGCTACAGGCGGGGGCCATGATGGGCCTGTCTCTGGATGAATCACAATGTGACAAGTGGCTGGCACGCGGCTATTTGACGATTATCCGCCAGAATTGGCATCTCTTGTCGTACGACCAGATTCTGACGATTTTGGATTGGACGGCGGAAAAATTGGATTTTATCCTTCGCGAAGACGATTTTTTGTGGATTAAGCTCGGTTGCATGAAACCGACCGTGGAAGAGCCTGTCTATACGGAACTTACCACGGAGCAAATTCAAGCGACGGAGGAATTGCGCTGCATCCGCGACGAAGTCTATTCCAGACTTTCATTGAAGGAAGAACCGCCGTTCGGCTTCCTGCAGAGCATATCCGCCCATGGGCGGAAGCCTGCGAACGGCGCGAAGGAACTGCGGATGCTGTATTCGTATTCAGCGCTGTATGGCGATCCGCTGATTGACGCGAAGCTCGATCCGTTCCCGGACAATATGCTGGATGCCTATGCGGCGAACGGCGTCAATGCGTTATGGATGCAAGCCGTTCTGTATTCGCTAGTTCCGTGGTTCGGTGATACGTCGTATTCAGATGGATGGCAGACGAGGCTGGAAAATCTGCGGAATCTGTCGAAACGGATGGCGGCCCGCGGCATCAAACTGATGCTGTATTTAAACGAGCCGCGCGCGATGCCTGCGGCGTTCTTTGAAAATCATCCTGAATGGAAGGGCGTCCATGCGTCATTTGCTGATCTTTATACGTTGTGCACAAGCAATCCTGAAGTGCTTAAGCTGTTGGAAAACGGTGTGAAACGGCTGTTTACGGAAGTTCCGGATCTGGGCGGTCTGTTCTGCATCACGATGTCGGAGAATCTGACGAACTGCTGGTCGAAGTCGAGCATCGCGCATCCGCCGGCGTGTCCACGCTGTGCGTCGCGCGGCCCAGCGGCGGTCATTGCGGATGTCATCGGCGCGTTTTCACGCGGCGCATGGGCGGCGAAACCGGACGCGGAAATCATCGCGTGGAGTTGGTCGTGGGCGTCGCCATGGAACAAGGATTTAATTGGTATGCTGCCAAAAGGCGTTAAGCTTCAATGTGTTAGCGAAACGCTGACACCGACGAACGTCGGCGGCTACGCAGGCATTGTACAGGATTATTCAATATCGAAGCCCGGGCCTGGGCCTGTGGCGAAGGAGCTGTGGAAAATGGCCCGCGAAGCGGGCGTCGAAACTGTGGCTAAAGTGCAGTTAAATTGCACATGGGAGCTGAGCGCTGTTCCTTACATTCCCGTGCCCGGCCTTGTGGAGGAGCATTTGGCGAATCTGCGGAAGGAAGGCGTGAAGAACTACATGCTCAGCTGGACGCTCGGGGGCTATCCTGGTGGCAATATCCGCCTACTTTCCAAGAGCAAGGAAGAGCTTGCGCAGGAAGACTTTGGAGAAGCGGCTGCGCCATTGGTGCTGAAAGCATATGACAAATTCGACGAGAGTTTCCGTCATTTCCCGTTCAACAGCACGGCGACCATCTACACGGCTCCGCAGAACTACGGCCCGCATGTACTTTTGCACGATAAGCCAACGGGTTACAGTGCTACGATGGTTGGCTATCCATACGATGACCTGACTTCATGGCGCGGCAATTTCTATCCGGAGGACGTCTTCGAAAACGAATTCCGCATCTTGAGCGAAGGCTGGAAGGAAGGTCTGGATTATCTGCAAGCGGCTGCGTCCAAGGCGGTTGACAAGAAGAAGATGGACGATTTGCTAAGCGTCGCGAAGGCGGCGTACTGCCATTTCAGAAGCACGTATCTGCAGATTTGCTTCGTGCGCCGTCGAAATGCTGGAGACAAGGCCGCGATGAAAGCCATTGTGACGGAGGAAATGGCGTTGGCTGAAGAACTTATGGCTGTCATGCGGGCGGATTCGCGGATTGGCTTTGAGGCGTCCAACCATTATTATTATACACGCAACAGCCTGATGGAGAAGATCTTCAATTGCAGACGGCTGCTGAGGAATTTATAAAGCACGAGGCGGAGCTCGTGCATCATCAAGAAAGGTTTTGCACGAGGCGGAGCTCGTGCATCATCATGAAAGGTTTTGCACGAGGCGGAGCTCGCACTTCTCCATGTTGAGGTAGCAAAATGTCAAAAGCAAAATACGGTCATTTGTCATGGGGGCAGGGGGAGAGTAAAGGCCTGCAGATGGTGGCGGCGTTGCAGCAGACGCTGTCGATGTTCGCGGGGCTGGTCATGGTGCCGCTGATCATCGCGCGGGCGATTGGCGCGGACGCGGAGTCGCAGCGGCAGATCGTAACGATGGCGATTCTTGTCAGTGGCATCTCTACGTTCCTGCAATGTGGCAAGTTGCCGTTCATCGGCTCGGGCTATCTGCTGATGATGGGTTCAAGCAGCATGTTCATCGCGCCGTCCATCATGGCAGGCAAGATGGGCGGTCTGGCGATGGTGTTCGGCATGACAATGGCGATGGCTCCAGTGGAGATCATCCTGTCGCCGTTCGCGCGTCATCTGAAGAAAATCGCGCCGCCTATCGTGATTGGTGTGATCGTGACGCTGCTGGCGTGCGCGGTCATTCCGGTGAGTCTCAAGCAATTTGGCGGAGGCTATGGGCCGGACTATGGGACGTGGCGTCATATCTGTTTGGGAACGTTTACGATAGCGTGCATTCTCGCGGCGCAGTATTCGCCGTGGAAAATCCTGCGGACGGGCTCGATCGTGTTCGGTCTGATCGTCGGCTACATCGCAGGCCATTACATGGGGATGGCGACCTACGGCACTGTCGCGAAGGCTGGTTGGCTGGGTTGCCCAAAGCCGTTCTGGTACGGCATGCCCGACTTTTCCTTTGAACTGATGCTGCCGTTCGGCATCGCATACGTCCTGACGACGCTGGAGACGTACGGCGACATCCACGCCATCGCGATGGTCAGCAACGACGGAAAGCCCGTAAAGGTTGAAAATGAACGTGTTTCAGGCGGTTTATTGGCGGATGGAATTGGCAGTTTGCTGGCGGGGCTTGGCGGCACGACGGCGAACACGTCGTTCAGCGGCAACATCGCCATCGCACAGATGAGCGGCGTGACGAACCATGTCGTCGGTTTTGAAGTGGCCGCCATGCTTGTGCTTCTGAGTTTTCTGCCGAAACTGTCGGCATTGATTTCGGCGATGCCGGCGGCTGTTCTCGGCGGCAGCATGCTGGTGGCTGCGGCGTATTTTCTGAACGTCGGGCTGACGATGATTGTGAAAAGCGTCAAGAAATCCAATGACCTGCTGGTCGCGGCGGTCGGATTGACGGCGGGTCTTGGCGTGCAGATGGTTCCGGACATCACCTGCCAGGCGTTGCCGTGGCTGAAATCGCTGCTTGGCTCCAGCGTCTGCGTGGGGGCGGTGGCTGCGATGATCGCGGCGCCGATATTGTCACATTTTAGTAGTGATGATATAAAAAAGAATTAAAAGCCAATTCTTCTGTAAATAATCGTCATGCAATTGGTTTGAAAAATTGCAATTTGGTAAAAACAGGCTATTTTTTTATAATTATATAAAGTATGTCATGGAATGATTTTATAAACCATAGGAATATCATCATGAAAAAAGCCTTGTGGCTGATAGTGTTAGCGATATGTGGAAGCTTGTTGGCCGGTCCAACCGACGGCTGGGAGGAGGCCTGTCTCAAAGCGCTGAAAGAAATGGACGCCCTGCCGGCGAACGCATGGAAACCGTTGGACGCCAAGCTGAAAGTCAAACGGGCCGAGGAGCCCGTCACGCTGACGGCGGATGTGACTGGTCTGGACGAACTTTGGCTCATCGTCGATGATGGCGGCGACGGCAACGGCTGCGACCATTCCTGCTGGGTGAATCCCGTTTTTACAAAGGCTGACGGAACGACCGTTTCCGGCATTAAAGCCACGATCAAAAGTTCTTGGGCGCAGTGGGATAAGGTGCGCGTCAACAAGAATGAAATCAACCAGAAGCTGAACATCGCAGGAAAGGACTATGACGAAGGGTGGTTCGCCCACGCGAACAGCTATATCTGCCTTGAACTTGACAAAAAGTACACGAAATTCACGGTCATCGCCGGTTGTGACAAAAATGCCAACACGTCCCCTGATTGGCGGATGGGATATTCGCTGTACGCGGTGCGTCCCGCGACATGGGTGGCCATGGAGGGCTGGAACAAACTGAACGAGCAGTTCCCGCAAGTGGCGGGCTGGATCAACCAGGACCTGCATATCGGCGGCGGCCATCGTTTTGTGATCGAAAACCGTAACAAGCTGTCGGAGAGGCTGATACCCGTCATCAAGGAGCTGGCGGCGAAGCAGGGGCGCAGCGGCAGGCGTTTTGCGACGAAGCTTGAAGCATTGCAGGCGGATGAGAAGACGGCCCAGTTCGAATACATGAAATTGTATGTCACGGCACGCGAGGCTTTGACATCGATGTCTGAAATCGATGGCATCTTGGCGTTGGCGGAACGGACTCTCGATTACGTATCAAAGGCGACGCCGATGGACGGCTATGCGGAAAAGCTGGCCGCCTACCGCGAGCAGATCGAGGCGAAGCGGAATGCAGAGGGAAAGGGTGACTGGACGATGCTCGGCAAGGAGCTTCGCGCATTGCGTCGCGAAATCCTCTTCAAGCATCCAGCGTTGGCGTTCAACGACTTGCTGATCAACAAACAGCCGCCGACGACGTACAGCCACATGGTGGACCAGTATCTTGGCCGCCGCAGCCGCCCAGGCGCGGGACTAGTTGTGCTCCATGATTGGAAATCCGCGAAACCACGAGAGGAAGTGCTTCTGGAAGGGAAGCTTCCGCTCGGCAGCGTGGCGCATCCGGACTTGTCGTACGACGGAAAGAAGATCCTGTTCTCCTACTGCGACCATTCCGAGAAAGACGCAAATCGCCGCCGTTTCTTCATCTACGAAATCGGCGTCGATGGCAGCGGCCTCCGCCAGATTACGGGCACGAAAGACGATCCGATGACACGCGTCGGCAACCGCAACACGGTTCTCATCGAAGATTTCGACCCATGTTATCTGCCGGATGGCGGAATTGCTTTCGTATCAACGCGTTGCCAATCCTTTGGACGTTGCCATGGAGGACGCTACACGCCCGCCTATTTCCTCTACAGAATGGACGGCGACGGCAAGAATATCCGTCCGCTGTCGTATGGTGAAGCGAACGAATGGGATCCGAGCGTCCTGCCGGACGGTCGTCTCATCTACACGCGTTGGGACTACATCAACCGCCATGACACGATCTACCAGAGCCTTTGGACGATGCGTCCGGACGGCACGGGAACGGCCCATTTCTATGGCAACTATACCCGCAACCCCTACATGATCGCGGAGGCGCGACTGATTCCAGGCTCCGACAAAATCATCGCGACGGCGATGGCCCACCATTCCTACACGGCTGGCTCCATCATCCACATAGACCAGAAGCTAGGCGAAGACGGGCCGGAGCCAATCACGCGCATCACGCCCGAAGAACGCTTCCCTGAAGGGGAAGGCCGCACGGAGCATCCATTTGCGTCGCCGTGGCCGCTGAATCCGGAATTGACATTGGTGGCGCGTTCCGAAGAGCCGATCGTGTTCGAAGGCGGCGTCCAGTCGGTCAACGCCTACCGGATTTGGCTGATTGACACAATGGGTGGCCGCGAGGAGATTTACGTCGATCCGAACATGTCCTGCATCTGCCCGATTCCGATCCAGAGCCGCCCCATGCCGCCGAATCTGTGTTCCGCCTTGGCGACCGCGAACAGCGACAAGCCTGGCCTGGTCTATATCCAGAACGCGAACATCGGGCGGATGGATTTCGGCGCGAAGGTGAAAGCGCTGCGCGTCAATTCCATCATCTGCCAGCCGACGGCGTCCGTGCCGAGCCGCAGCGTGGCGGACAATGAAATCACGAAAAAGGTGGAAGGGACCGTGCCCGTCCTCGAAGACGGCTCCGCGTTCTTCCATCTGCCTTCCGGCAAGCCGTTGCAGTTGCAGGCTTTGGACGAAACGGGACAGGCGATCATGACGATGCGGTCGTTCATCTACGTGCAGGGCGGCGAACTGCTGAGCTGCGTCGGCTGCCATGAAAACCGTTCACAGACGGCGCCCGCGCGTCCGATGTCGATGAAACGGCCAGATGAAATCAAGCCAGTTCCGGGAACGGAATATGCGGGTGGATTCAGTTATGTCCGTTCCGTGCAGCCCGTGTGGGACCGTTACTGCATCAGCTGCCACGGCTTCGGCAAGGCGACGGAGAAGCTGGATCTGCGCGGCATCATGGATAAGCGCCGCCCGACATGGACGCCGTATTCTCAATCGTATATGAATATCATGAGGGTTCCCGGCAGCATCCGTCTCGCGCAACGCAACCAGGAGACAGGCTCCAGCGTGCCGCGTGACTATTTCTCCCATGCGAGCAATCTGATGAAGAAACTGATGAAAGGCCATTGCAAGCCGTTGCTGGAAGACAAGGACAGTCTGAATCTAGTCATCACATGGCTGGATTTGAACGTGCAGTATTTCGGCGACTATTCGTTCTCCCGCGGCGAAGGCAGCCAGATCGACGCCGAAGGCGAGAAAGCGTTGCGCGAAGCCATCTCGAAGCGCTTCGGCGAGGAGCTGTCGAAGCAGCCGTTCGACACGCTTGTGAACGTCGTGAACATTCCCGCGAGCCGCATTCTGAACATCGCGCTGCCGGTCGAGCAAGGCGGCTGGGGGCAGATTACGGAGCATGCCTTCAAGAGCAAGGAAGATCCTGAATGGCGGGAGTTTGCGAAGCTTGTTTGGGAAAGCGTGAAGCGTCCTGCGGACGCTCCTGACGACGGGACATGCGGCTTGCAGCGCTGCGTCTGTGGCGTCTGCTGGGTGAAGCATGCGCAGAAAACCGCTTCCCGCTAAAGTGGAGCTAAAAGCTAGAATTACAAGATCGAAATAATGAACAAGACCAAGATTTGGCATTTTATAGGAATTTTACTGCTGGTTTGTGCTGTAGTTACCGCCCAGTCAAAACGTGGCAAGCCATCTGTAACAACCTATCAGTTTGGACAGAATGATGAACAGCATATTGATGTAAATGATGTGGAGCTTGGGCTGGAGGCGGCGAAATCATATTACGCACGGGCCTTCAAGGTGGAGAGCCTAGAAGAAGCATCCGTGCTTTTAAATCAATGTATTACGTTGTTGGAACACGCATTGGAGTTGCGCAAAAACTTAGGGCTTCCAGAAGAGCGCGCCGTCATTCATGACAATCTGGCTGATGCTTTTAAGGCGGCGGCCAGACTGTTTCCAAATGATGAACGTACGGCGAGGACGTATCTTCGCAAGGCGACCGAGCAGTATGGAGCCATTTTAGAGGATTGCAAACCTGTGACGGAGCAGAATCGTGCGGTTGTCGCGAAGGCGGCGTACGGTATGACAGAAATTCTTCTATTGCTTGGAGATGCAAAAAAAGCAATTGCCGTTGCAACTGTTGCTTGGCAAAACGGTTGGAAAAAATGGGACGCGGCAGTGATTGCCCGTATCAACGATGTCATCCGAATGGAGAATCTGACCATTGAGCAACTTCCACCACCAACGCAGCGTTCCACCACAAAGAGCAAGGTACTGTTTCCGTTGAACCTTGTGCCGGATATGCTTAGCGAGGCGGTCGGCATGAGCTTTGCGCTTGGAGGCGAATCGCTTGGAACGTTGAAAAGTGAGAAGCCGTATCGGTCTGCATTGGTGATAGTTGCAGTTCCAGCAGGATTTGTTGGCGGTCTGCTTGGCGGTATCCAAGAGGCATGGCGCGGTTATCCATTTTGGAACACGCGTTCCATTCGTATGATGCAAGGGCGTGAATATCCCGCCTACAGTGTCATTTCCGAATGGTAGGCGGCGAATCTAAAAAACAATAAAAAAATGGTCTTTTTATGGAAAAAGTGGCGGTATCGTTTATCTTGAATACGAGTACGAATCATAGTTGACTTTTTATCTGAAATGATGTGGAAACGCGTTTGGAAATAGAAGTGGAAGGTCAGAACGAGTTGGAGGAAAAAGCATGAGTCACATTTGCGGTTTTGTATTGGCGGCAGGAGAGGGGCGTCGTCTGCGTCCGGCGACATTGAGCCGCCCGAAGGCATTGGTTCCATTCTGCGGCGTGCCGCTGCTGGAACTGGCGTGCTCCGTGTTGCATGAAGTTGGCATGGAGCAAATCATTGTCAATGCGTGCTATCAGGGCGATCGCGTGTATGAGGCGTCGCGCCGTCTGAAGGAGAAATATGGATGGGACATCCGTGTGTCCATGGAGAGCAAGCTGCTGAACCAGGGCGGCGGATTGCGAGAAGGCATCAAACTGGTTCCTGAGGCGGATCATATTCTGGTGCATAATGTTGATGTAATCGTTGATTATGATCTGCGCAGACTGATTGAACAGCATCAGTCCAGCCATGCCGCAGTGACGGCACTGATGATTCCTGCCAAGGGGCCACGGACGGTGACGATGGATTTGAGCGGTCGTATCGTGAAATTCCGTAGTCCGAGCCATGAAGGGGGATTCACCTTTGCGGGAGTCCATATCTTCCGCCGCGACGTGCTGGATTTTCTGGATCCGGAAAACGAAGCTCCGGACATCATCGACGCCTATCAGGCTGCCATTGAGGCAGGATTGAAGGTGGAAGGCATTGTAGCAAGCCATGATGTGTATTGGTCGGACATGGGGACGACGAACGATTATATTCGTGCACATGGCGACATCATGGACTGTGCCTTGAAATACCATTCCATGCTACGGAAGGCACAGGCTGTTCAGGCCCAGCGGAGGTTTGATTTGGAAGTGAAAGGCGTGACTTGTACGGGAGCCTTGGGGCTTGGTGCGGAGCTTGGAGTCCCGCAAGGTTCTCATTTGCATAATGTTGTGCTGTGGGATTATACGCGTCTGCCACGTCCACTCCTGTATGCGGACGGAATTTTCGTAGGGGACGACGTGGCGTCTCCGAAGCCTGTCGATGATAATCGCAAGCCAGACGAACGGATTTTTAAGACGTTGAATCTGCGGCGTGAGTTCTGTACGTTGGAGAAACTGCCGAAGCAGGGCAGCGGGCGGCGTTATCTGCGCATTCGCTATAAAGATCAGTCATGGGTGTGGAGTGCCTACAATCCCGAACGGCGAGAGAATGTGAGTTTTGCGGCCATTGGCGATTTTCTCAACCGCCTTGGGGTACGCGTACCCGCAGTGAAACTGCATTTGGCAGATGCTTTTGAGTTGGTTTCCAGTGACTTGGGGCAAAGTGATGTCAAGGTTGCCGAACGGATGCTCGAACCATTGCTTTACGATGTAGTTGACCAGATTGCGCTTCTGCATGTGCGCGGCGATCAGGCCGTCCGACTTGAGGAACTGCCATTGCAGAAGGGATTCACCAAAGGACTCTATGATTGGGAACGCGACTATTTCCGCAACAATATGCTGGAACGTTGTTTGGAACATCCTGAATATTGGGCGGAGGCTGCGCAGGACTACTGCGAAATGCGCACATTGATGCTGCGTGAACCGCTTGTGCCGATTCATCGCGATTTGCAGAGTGCAAATGTGATGGTCAAGGATGGACAGGCCTATCTGATTGATTTCCAAGGGATGAGGCTTGGTTGCGCGGCGTATGATCTGGGATCGTTGCTTTACGATCCCTACCAATGCTATCCTGCTGAACTGCGCCAGTCCGTATGGCGGCGCTACAATCGGACAGTGCATGAGCTTGGGGGGACACCGCCACAGAGTCGTGTTCTCTATACTGCTGCTTGCCAGCGTCTTATGCAAGCGTTAGGGGCGTATGGCAAGCTGTGGTTGAAGGATGGTTTGGAATGGTACCGTCAATATATCGTACCTGGCTTCAAGATGCTGGTGGAGGCGGCGACGGAGGCGGATCAGTATCCAGGTATTTTGAGCATGGCGAAAAAAGGCTTGGCGGCTGCTGAAGAGAGGTTGCCGAAAACGGAAAATAGTTAGTGGTTGGTCATCATGAATCGTGCAGTGAAACATATCGCTAGCGTTGTGTTGTTAGTGCTGATTCTAGGCGGGATGGCGTGTTTTTTCAAAGACGGTTCCACATTGGGGCGGATTTCTTCCGAACCATACGCTCGGGATTTCTCAGTGTTCGACACGCAATGCCGCTTGACACTGCACGATTGTCCTGCGGAGACAGGTGATGCAGTCTTTCGTGAATTGACCGCTGAAATGCGCAGGCTGCACGACACGCTGAATGCGTATGATCCGGAAAGCGAATTGTCGAAACTGAACAGCCGTGCGGCGGACGAGCCTGTAAAATGCTCCGACCTGTTGTGGGAGGTTTTGCTGGCCGCCCGTGAAGGCTGGCGGGACAGCGACGGACTGTTCGACGTGACGGTCGGTCCATTGCTTGGATTGTGGGGATTCCATGCGAAGCGTTCGACATGGCCGACGGACGCTGAAATCGCCGAGGCGAAGGCGAAGATCGGCTTTGACAAGCTGACATTGGATGAGGCGGATCACACGGTGCGCTTTGGCGTCCAGGGGATGCGGCTTGATTTCGGAGGAATTGCCAAAGGCTTCGCGTTGAGCAAGGCCATCGCCGTTGTGAAACGTAGCGGCTTGAAGTCATATCTCATTGATTTGGGCGGTAATATCTATTGTTCGGAAAAGGCTCCTTCTGGACGGTCGTCATATATGATCGGCGTGCGGAATCCACGGCAGATGGAGGAGAATGTCGGTATCGTCACCATGCGGGACTGCTGCATTTCAACAAGCGGAGATTACGAACGTTATCGCATGATAGCGGGACGAAAAGTAGGTCATTTGATGGATCCGCGAACGGGGCGCCCATGTGGCGGCATCGAGGGTTTGGGTGGCGTGACGGTCGTTGTTGGAAATCCCACATTGTCAGATGTTTATTCGACGACGGCCTTTGTCGGTGGTGAGACTGTTGCGAAGCGTTTGGCGGAAACGAGTCCTGCTCGTCCCGCTTTTGTTTTTGTGTATTGTGATGAGAATGGAGTGAAAAAAGTAGAGACGGTGGGGGATGTGTCGTTCACAAAGTTTTGACAGATAAGCATCAATCAAAAATAGAAACTTGAACAGGAGATTGCGATGAACAAAAGTTGCTTATGGTGTGGGCTGGCGTTGATGTGTTTGGCATCAGTTGCTCAGACGATTCCCGCTCCTCCGAAGACTCCTGCGGATGTGTTTCCCGCTTGTCGATTCAAAAGCACAGAAGAAGCACGAGCCATGTTCCGCCCGTTGTGGGGCACACAGCCTGTGGAATGGATAGAGGCTGAAACAGGGGGCTATGTGAAGCTGCCGTTGAATTTCAAGACTGTCACCGCCGAACGCGCATCATGGGACATCCAATTGAAGGCGGATTTGTCCAATGCGCGCGGGATCGAATTCGATTTCTACTGCGCAGATTTAGATTCCGCCAGCCAACTGATCGCCTATTTGCGCAGCGGAAACGGCTGGTATCGCATTAGTTTTGGTGTGAAGCACATAGGACGTTGGCAGCATGTCGTCCTGAGTAAATCCAACGCCAGTATGGAAGGCAGCCCTGATGGTTGGGGAAAGATCAGCACGTTGCGCCTCTCTGCATGGCGCAATCAAAACGAATATGATTCCGTGGCGGCGATTGCCAATATCCGGCCGGCTGTCCAGAACGCGGATGTTCTCGTGATCATGGCGGCGTCCTGCGTGTCGCCGAATGATCCTGAGTCGAAGGGCTATGCGTCTTATGCGGCGGCTTTTGCGCAAGCGCTGGAGGATTTGGGGGTTGAAACATACACCACGTCGGATCTGGACGTGACGGATCAGGCGTTGCAGAAAACGAAAATCGCCGTTCTTCCTTATAATCCGCGCGTTCCGGAAGGATTGCTGGAGAAATTGGACGCTTTTGTGAAGCGTGGTGGAAAGATTATCGCCTGCTACAACATCGCGCAGGGCGTTGACAAGCTGCTGGGCGTCAAGAGAATCGGCTGGCAGCGTAGTGCGCAAGGGCGTTTCCAGGGCATGAAGGCGACGGCGGATGCCATTCTGATGCAGCCGGATATTGCATATCAGGCATCTCCGCATACGACCGTCGCGGAATTGACCGGGCAAGGAAAAGTCATCGCCAAATGGTGCGAACCCGACGGGACGGACAGCGGTCTTCCGGCGGCCACCATGACGCCTACGGGTGTTTTTCTCGGACATGTCTGGTTCGATGGCAGCGGCAAGAATGTCAAGCAGTTCCTGTTGTCGCTTGTGAATTATCTTTCTCCGGATATTTGGAAGAAATCCGCGGCCAACTGGCTGGAAGCTATTGGTGTAATTGAGAATTATACTGGGCTGGAGGACATTCGGGCGAAGTTTGCAAAAGATGCGTCCGCGGAAGCGAAAAGTGCGTTGGCCGCGGCATTTGAACTACGTGAAAAGGCGCGCGGCGCATTGGCGGAGGCGCGTTGGGTGGAGTGCATAAAACTTTGCGAAGACGCGCAGAACAAGGTGATCGAGGCTTTGTGCCGTCAGGTGAAGCCCGTGGAGGGCGAACAGCGCGGCTTCTGGTGCCATAGTGCGTTCGGACTCCCCGGAAACAATTGGGACGAGTCCATCAAGTTCTTGGCCGACAATGGCTTCAATACGATTCTTCCGAATATGTTATGGGGCGGCATGGCCTATTACAAGAGCGATGTCCTGCCGACGTATGCGAATTTCGACAAGCAGGGCGATCAGGTCCGCCAATGTCTGGACGCTTGCAAGAAGTACGGCGTGAAATGCCACGTCTGGAAGGTCAACTGGAACATGGGCAGCCATTTGGACAAGGCGTTCGTGGAGAAGATGAAAGCCGAAAAGCGGACGCAAGTCCTGTTCAACGGCGAACAAAAGGATACGTGGCTCTGCCCATCCAATCCGCTGAACCGCCGTCAGGAGGCGGATGCGATGTTGGAACTTGTGCGCAATTATCCAGATTTGGACGGCATCCATTTCGACTACATCCGTTATCCTGACGGTAACAGTTGCTTCTGCGATGGTTGCCGTGCGCGCTTTGAGGAGCGCATCGGCAAGGAGGTCGAAAACTGGCCGGCCGATACGCGTTCGGATGCGTTGAAAAACGAATGGCTGCAGTTCCGCCGTGACAACATCACGGCGTTGGTGAAGCTCGTACATGACGAAGCGAAGGCAATTCGCCCGACAATCCAGATTTCTGCGGCATTGTTCGGCAACTGGATGTCTGATCGCGACGGAGTGGGGCAGGATTGGGAGCTGTGGTGCCGCAACGGGTGGCTTGATTTCGCCTGTCCGATGGACTATGTGGATTCTGCCGTGGCCTTCAAGGGGAAGGTCAAACGGCAGATCGCCTGGGCGCATGACGTGAAACTGTGCCCGGGCATCGGACTTTCCTGCTGGACGAAGCCGCAGGATCCGCTGAACATGATTGAACAGATACAGGCCGTCCGCGATCTTGGGCTGAAAGGCTACACGGTGTTTAATTTCGACAATTACGCACGTGTCGTGTTGCCGAGCCTCCGGCTGGGCTGCACAAGCAAGTAGGCGTATAGTATATCTTAGCGGATGCAATTGTTGGAAGACGGTGTGCGATGTTGCATGAATGATGCCATTTGTGGGTGTTTTTATGCCTGTCAATTTCTTCTATTGAAAGGCTGCGCAATTCATGAGAGCATGAATTGCGCACTTGACAAAAGCTATTCAGGCGAAAATCATACATTATTATGTGTTACAGGATTGGTAATATTAATTAAGCGGTCAATTATGCTATTAGGCTTACTGATGAACATGACACAGGAATAATATTACCATTTAGGAGCAATGCAAGCAGGGCATCCGCCGCCAGCTCGCCTGTCATATTCACCATGCTTGGGACAAATCGCTTTAAATGACGGTGTATTATTTCGACGGGTATTGTTATTAACTGACGGCCTAGATGGCATACTAGGCGTGGGCATAGGGCGGATTGGTTGGGGACTGGGCGTTGTCTGCATTGGAATAATAGGAGTAAACGAATGATTGGTATTTTGTTGGAGAGCTTTCAATTGCTCTTGGTTCTGAAATTGGATTATTTGGTAAGCCTCTTGTAAGGCCTGCAATTGTTCTGCACTTAATTGATGTTCACTATTATTAAAATTATTATTTTGCTGATGACGTTTAGGTGGATCAAGCACCCATGGGTAAGTTTCATAAAGTGATTTGCGTCCTTTTACAGGAATGCAATTTTCTGGTGGATCTGCGTTTTCAGGAGTTAAATTTACATGATATTTATTTTGAGAATAGCAATTTGGCTGATGATCTAATATATCAGTGAATATAATATCAGTAAATATAGGAATGCCATAACTAAAACAACCAAATATACAATCGATATAGAATAAATAATTCTCTCTTTTATGTTCACCTATCTTCCATTGTTCGGGATAATAATCCTCTTTGCAAAAATTCAACGTTTGAATATTTTTAGGAGAAATTCTAGTGACAATTGGTGTTTTACCCAAATAGTTCCCAAAATTATCAGACCATACATAAGCACCAGGTGGATTTGAGGTTATTTCAACTAAATATGATTGATTGGGAGATGTACGAAATAATGCATAACAACCTGTATTCAGTATTGCCATGGATATGATAAAAATGTATAAACAGAATGATTTCATTTTCATTTTACTTTGTTTTGTTTTAGATGTTAGGGTTTATTTCAAAATGCTATTAATAGAATTGTCTGTATAATGATATAATTATGAAAAGATACAGAATATTAATTAAACATTAATAATATAATAGAGGATTGGCAAAAAACAAATGCGTCTTGTCTGGTTAAGTATTCAGTCGTCGTATTCCCATTCATCGCTGGCGTTGCCGCTTTTGGCGAATGCCTGCGCGGATGTGTCTGGCTGGGAATGGGAACGTGTTGACGGTGTGTTGGGCGACGATCCATTCGATGTTGCGCGGCAAGTGGTTGCAAAAGAGCCGGATTTGGTCTGCGCATCACTGTATCTGTTCAATCGTGATTTGACGCTGGATATTCTGAAACGTGTGAAACGCCTCAAGCCTGATGTGCGGATCGCTGTCGGCGGACCGGAGAATCTTGGCGATGGTGCTGCGGAATTGTTGCGAACAACGCCTTCCGTGGATTTTGCATGTCGTGGAGAGGGTGAGCCGATTATGCCCGTCCTGTTGGAGCGATTGAAAAACGGGACAGATTTGGCAGATGTGCCTGGATTGCTGTATCGTTCTGATGACGGGACAGTTGTGGATAATGGACAGTCTGGTTTGATGGCGGATTGGGCGGCTTCGCCAATGCCTTGCCGTCATGTGTTTTATGAGTTCGGCAGGCCGTTTGTGCAATTGGAGACGTCTCGTGGCTGTCCGATGGGTTGCACGTATTGCACAAGCTGTCGGACGAATGTGCGGGTGCGGTCATTGGAGCAGGTGAGGGCGGAGCTTGAACATCTTAAGGAATGTGGAGTCAAGGAGATACGACTTTTGGACAGGACGTTTAACGTGCCAGATTCACGCGGTGCCGCCTTGCTGCGGATGTTCCGAGAGGAGTTTCCCTCCATGCGTTTCCATTTGGAAATCCATCCGGGCGTGTTGGGGAAGGAAGTGCGGGCGGAATTGCTGAAGGCCCCGCCAGGCTTGTTGCACATCGAATCGGGCATCCAGACGTTGAGCCATGCGGCATTGGCGGCTGTCGGTCGTAGCACGGATACGGTCGCGGCGTTGGAGGGATTGTCGTTTCTTGTTGGAATCAAATCATTTGAAACGCATTGC
>JAGCSE010000225.1 GCA_017964325.1 Victivallales bacterium
ATTCGACCCAGACAGTCGTGAGGAAGTTCAGGATACAAATGCCTTGGGATTCCTCTGCCTCTCGGAAACCTTCGAGCCAGGCTCCATCATGAAAGGCGTCTCGCTCGCCTGCGGCGTCTCGCAAGGCTTTTTCAACATCAACACCGTCTTCTACTGCGAAAGAGGATTCTGGCGCGAGGCCAGACTCCATGACACCCACAACAACGAAAACCTCTCCGTCTCGGAAATCATCATGCACTCCAGCAACATCGGCACTGCCAAGGCCGCCATCGCCATGGGACCCGACAATCTCTACAAGGGCTTGAACGCCTTCGGATTCGGCAAGCGGACTGGCATCGGTTTCTACCCTCTGGACGGACCGGCAGTGACCTTCAAGGAAGAAGCCACCGGCATCTTCCGCCCACGTGAACGCTGGGACGGACTCTCCATCTCGCGCTTCCCCATCGGACAGGGCATCTCGGTCACGCCCTTCCAGATGGTCCAGGCATACTGCGCCATCGCCAACGGCGGCGTCATGATGCAGCCCTACATCGTCGATCATATCGTCAGGCCCGACGGCTCGATCGTCCGTTCCGTCCCGCGTGTCAAGAAGATTCCTATCAACCATTTTGCAGCGGAACAGATGGTTGAAGCCCTCAAGACCGTCGTCTCCCCGGACGGAACCGCCAAACGGGCCGCCATCGAAGGCTACACGGTCGCCGGCAAGACGGGGACATCGGAAATCTGGAACTCCGCCACCAAACACTATGACACAAGCAAAGTAGTCGCATCCTTCATCGGATTCGCCCCTGCTGACAATCCTAAATTCGTCCTGCTTGTGACCTTCGTCAATCCGAAGCCGAAGAAGCACGGCGGCACGATCGCCGGCCCTGTTTTCAGGAAAATCGCAACGGAAACACTCCAATATCTCCATGTCCCCCCAGAGGTGGATCCACTGGAGGAAGAAAGAAAAAACGCCCCATCATCCAAACAAGGAACAGCAGAAAAACGTTAGTTTATACAAATCTTCAATTTTTCCGCAGTTTTTCATAAAAAATCTGCGCTCGTTGCTAAAAAAATCAATTTTTTGTGCTATGTTTTAAGGTTGTATTATTGGAGAGTAAATCTCCGCTCTTTGAAAAACCAGGAAGTCACAACGACACAGCCAGTGTCGGAGTGAAAAAGGCATACGACTCGAAATGAGCCGGCATCTTGGAACCACCAGTTTCAGCGCCAAAAACCTCTGCCCACCCGTTGTGGTGCACGTGAACTACCTGTCACTCAACTGCCCGAAGACGGAATGTGCTTTGTCCTTTTCTGAAGGAGGTTGGTAATGGGTCCAAGACGTTCGGATTACATAAATAGGCTGCTACAACGTAGCCGAGGTCGCCATCCTCGCACGTGAGACAGGGTTGCCCTACCCACTCATGATTGGAGGCTCTGGCGACCTGACCGATGCCCTTCCCTGGTGTGTTTGCTAAATGCAACATAGAAAGGCGCGCCCCGCCAAAACGGGACGCGCCTTTACTATTTTTCGGCATCAGCCGAAAAAAACTGAAAGCCTAATTTCTCCTTGAGTTTCTAGCCTTTCTAGCCTTTCTAGAGCTTCTAGAGCCGCTAGAGCGTCTAGAGCCGCTAGAGCGTCTAGCCTTCCTAGCCTCACACAAAAATGGCAAGCTCCCGCATGAGCTTGCCATTTTTGCGTGAATTGTATTTGCTTTAAGTTTTAGCTTACTTCACATAGATGTAGATTTTCGCGGAGCTGTATTCCGCACCAAGATTGCTGCGGAACGTCCAATCCGGATGTTCGGTCTTCGTGTTGTTGCCGATGCCGAAATCCGCATTCAAGCCTTCGCGATGCTTGTTGAACGCGAACAACGTCTGGCGTTCCTTGAACAGATGGACCTGCATGGAGCCGTAGCCGACATCGTCATTGCTTGCATCGTCGCCGAAATCATAGTTGTTGCCATTTGCGCCAGGGACATTGGATCTGTTCTGCGTGCCGTAGTTGGAACGCCAGAATTCAATGTTGCCCTGTTCATGCGCGCCATTTTTGATGCCGGAGACATTGCTCAGAACGATCAGATTGTTCACGATCTTCGCCTGTTTGAAATCAAGCGGCAGACCGATTTCCTTCACATTGTCCGTGAAGGCGTCCATGCTAACGGCGAGCCACTGCTTCGTGCCGTCCTTCAGCGTGGCGTCAACATAGTAGCAGACGCGGCTGAATTTGTCGATATTGGCGCTGTTGTCCGTCAGGTAGTTGGCGGTCTTGTCCTCCTTCAAAGCCTTCATCAGATCGATTTCATAGACCAGCTTCTGGTTGGCTTCGATATAGGCCTTGACTTCTTCCTGTGTCGTTTCGTGGCCGCAGCGGAACGCGCCAAGCGGCAGGCCGGCCTCATTGAAGAGGTTGCCTTCGTTCAGCATGTGCCACATGTAATGCAGGGCTTTCGGCGTCGCGACTTCGGGAGAGCTTACAATCAGTTTAGCACCTTCGATCTTCGCGTTGGCAGGCTTGTAAACACCGTCGATTCCGGCGATTGTGAAATTGCGGATGGCTTCGTTGTTCGTCGTCTTCCAGCTCTCGACATTCTTGAACGTCAGGACGAACGTGTTGCCGACGATTTCGAATTTGTCCAGCAGCGGCGAGTCGCATTTGATGTCTTTCCGACCATAGTCGCGGTTTAAAGCCAAGGCGGCAAGGCGCTTGCCGACGGTCAACTTATCATGCGGATGGATGTCGCCAAGGTTGCCGACATCGTTGATGACGGCCATGCCGGCCGCGGGAGCGTTCTCCAACGCAAATCTTTCCTGCGCTTCCCAGATGAGCGGCAGCAGTTCAGGCTGGCTGCCGTAGTTGTAGGGGGCCAGCTGCACAAGATAGAATTTCATGTCGGGGTTCTGGAAGACCTTCTTCCAGCCATTGAAAAGAGCCTGCATCTTGTAGAAATAGAACGAACCGTCGCCGCGGTTGGAGCAACCCTGATACCAGATGGCGCCGCGGAATGCAAACGGAACGAAAGGATAGATCATGCGGTTGTAGAGGACGGTCGGCTGCTGCTGTGCGCCGTTGCCTTCACGCCAGATGAGTTCCGCCGGATAGGCAGGCGGTTTCGGCAGATCTTTCTGTTCGGCGACGGCCTTGTGGAAATCCGCCAACCAAGCTGCGTAGTCGGCGACGACTTTGTTGGACGTTTCGATATAATCCTTCGTTCCAGGAAGTTTGGCGTTGACGTTGTGGGCCAGCTGCTTCAGTTCGGGAACGGAGTCGAAACCGCACGGCGGCGTCCACGGCTCAATGAGCGTACCGCCCCAGTGGGACGTGATCAAGCCGATTGGAATCTTCAGTTCGCGCTGCAATTCATGGCCGAAGAAGAACGCGCAGGCAGACAAGCCCAGCGTATTGTCGGCTTTCATTTCCTCCCATTTCATCGCGAAATCCTTGCGCGGCAGCTTTTCCCAGCCGTAAGGAACCATCCGCGTGAAACGGATCAGCTTGTTCGCGCCTTCGGCGCAGAACTTGTCGCCGTCGATGTTACGCCAGCGGGCGTTGCTCGTCCACATCGGCATTTCCATGTTGGACTGGCCGCTGCACAGCCAGACTTCGCCGACCAGCACGTTGTTGACCGTAATCGTCTCATCATTTCCCTTGATGACCAGCGGGCGGTTCTCCGCGCTCGTCGCCAACGGCGCCAGTTTCACCATCCATTGACCATCCGCATCCGCCTTGGCCGTCACGCTCTGTCCAGCAAAACTGACGGTTATTTCTTCGCCAGCTGCCGCCGTGCCCCAAACGGGCACTGCCATGTCGCGCTGCAACACGACATTATCGACGAATATCGGCGCGGGAACAATCTTCGCCAAGAGCGGCAAAGACAACAAACACATCAACCACAGCAATTTCCGAGATTTCATACGTTCTCCTGAGTTTGATTTTTCCTTTGGATGAAAATTTTCTTTTGAACACTGAAAATCACTTTATACCTAAATTATCGACATTCCTCCATTTTTCAAATAAACGCCGCTATTGCTTTTCCATTTATGTATGTTAATTTAGATGTGTGCCGTCATTTAAAAGCTCAAACAAGGATTCTCTCATGAAAAAATCCGCCATCCTTCTTCTCTTTGTATTCGCGATTGCTTCTTCCGCACAGATCGTCACGTTCAAAAACAAGGCGCTCGGCGTCTCGTTCTCAACTGAAACAGGCGCTTTCACCATTCTCGACAAACGCACCGACCGCGTCTATACGCAACCAAAGAAATTCCTGCCGACAGCGCCGCCGTCCATCACCGCCACATGTTCGCCAAGTGATTTGACCATCATCGACATCGACTACACGATGACTGGCCATGCAAGAGACATCACGGATGATGCAGACTGCTCATTCACAGCGACTTTCGACTGGAATGAACAATTTCTTTCACTGACGATCGCCGTTCGGGATGACGTCCTCGCCTTCCCCCCGCCAAAGGCCAACTGGTGGTTTCATGATTCCATCGAACTATGGATCAACAAGTTGCAGCTCGCCGTCTATCCCGCCAAGCAAGACGGACAAACACTGTTGACCTTCAACACAAAGGCCCCGATGGAAAAGTCCTCCGCAGAAACGGCCATCACCGCCGAAGGCTTCTATACCGTTACCATCAAGCTCGACTGGACGGAAATCGGCCTCGAACCGAAAAAAGGCACGAAATTCCGCTTCGCCATCGGCGTCAATGACGCCGACAACACCAAAGGACAGCGGGACGGGCAGCTCTACTATCCATCCACATGGATCCATTCGGATGTCAATACCTACGCCAACGTGACACTGTCGGACCAACCTCTCCCCGCCGCCATAACCATCCCACCTGTCGATAACGCACGGCGTATTCCAAACGCCAACGGCGTCATTTTCACTTGGCGGCAGCCAGACCAGCCAGACTGCATTATCCGCGCAGAACTCATCGAAGACCGCCCCGAATTGAAAATCACCACATACGCCGCTGACGGAAACATTCCCATGGAGAAAAACCTCCCCTCCATTCCAGGCTTCATCCTAGACGTGGAAGAAGCCGTCATGGCCTGCGCAGACGGGACGGCCGGCCATATCTATCCGCTTTCCAACAAGCCTTTTACATGGTCACCATTCGGCCTGGGCGGAGACCTGCCGTTCATCGCCATAACGGACTTGAAGACCGGCGAAGGCTACGGCATTCTCGCGGATACGCCAGACGACGCCGTCGTCTCCATGCGGGCGACGCCGCTCGGTGCCAAATCCACCACCTGCATCCCGCAAGTCGCGTGGATGCCGACTTTAAAGCATTTCGGAAAATCACCGCGCGTCTATCGCTTCGTCTTCGTCGATAAAGGAGGTTATGTCGCGGTCGCCAAAGAGTTCCGCAAATGGGCACAGAAAAACGGCTATCTCGTCACCCTCCGCGAAAAGGCCGCCCACAATCCAAACGTCCACAAGCTCATGGGAGCGGCGGACATCTGGGACGGAAACAATCTTGAATTCTGCAAGCTCGCCAAATCCTACGGCATCGACAAGCTCTTGATAAACGGGCAGTTCAATGCCGAAGACATGAAACAAGCCGAAAAGCTTGGTTACCTCCTCGGCAAATATGACGTCTATACTGATATATATAATAATACGGAGACCATCAGTGCAGGCTCCGCCCCCCTGCCAGGCCATGCCGTCCAGAAGGCCGACGGCACCATGATGAAAGCATGGACGACGTTCGATGGCTCCCGCACGTCATGGAAACGATGCACGGCGTTGATTCTGGATGCTGCCAGACGGTGCATGCCGCCAGACCTCGCAAAATATCCTTATAATGCGCGTTTTCTAGATGTTACGACATCCGAAGGGCTTTATGAATGCTACAATCCAGACCATCCCATGACGCGCTCGGACAAACGCCGCCATAGCGAAGAAGTCGCCCATTACATGGCCAACTGGCAGAGCGGCTATCTGAATCTCATTACTGGTGGCGAACACGGCAAGTGGTGGTGCGCCAAGGATATGCACTATATCGAAGGGATGCAGTCAGGTGGCCACGCCAACTATTCATGGCCCGCCGGCCATTTAAGACGTCCACAAAGCAAGACGGATGATCCGCGCACCCCCGGCAAGCCGACGAACGCCTTCACGACGCGCTACGAAGTCTACGGCGTCGGTCCGAAATACCGTGTTCCGCTGTGGGATCTCGTCTTCCATGACTGCATCACGACGACTTGGTATTGGGGCGATTCCACGGATTTCCTCATCAAGGCCGCCCCCGAAGTCACGCCGCGAAAGGATGCCTTCAACATCCTCCACGCCTCCATGCCCATGTACTGGAACAATAAAGAAGGCCTTTGGAAAAACGACCGTTCCGCTTTCCTCCGTAGCTATTTCCATGTATCAAAAGTCCACGAAGCCATCGGCATGGAGGAAATGCTCTCCCACGCCTTCCTAAACGATGAACGCACCGTCCAGATGACGTCGTTCGCGGACGGCACGGATATCGTCGTCAACATGGATCCGATGCCGCAAATCGTTACGCTCAAAGGACGTGAGTACATGCTACCATGTAACGGCTTCGCCGTCGATGGCCCAAAAGTCAAGCAGGAGCTTGTTTTGGACCAAGGCCTTTTCGTCAGCACCGTCCGCACCAAAGACTTCTATTTCGCCTCCCAATCGACGGATTTGAACCCGCGCATGGATGGCACGACCTCCGTTCGGAACATGCTGATCGTGAAAGCGGAAAAGCCTGACACGCTCCGCATCGTCGCCATCGGTGAAGGCAATTTCGCCATTGCCGATGATTTCCTCCGTTCATGGGACATCGACACCACGCTTCTCTATGAACTCGACGACAATGGCAACATCACCGCACCCATCGCACTGAAAGAATCCTCCTCGATCTCGCGTTTCGTCCTCCCGCACGCAGGCCGCTTCATCGCCTATTGCGGCAAAGCCGCAAACCGCCCGGATTATGTCGCCGCCATCGACATCACCACCCAGCTTGACAACAATCCCGATGCCATCACCCTGCTCGTCGAAAATCGCGGCCAAGGTGCCCCCAAGGCGAAGATCAAGCTCTACGCCGACCGCATCGCCAAAGACCGTCTGCTCAACGAAACCGTCATCAACGGCATTGAAAACAGCAAGGTTCCCGTCGCCCTGCCGTTCGCCCTGCCCTCCAACCGACTCGTCGGCTCATACAAGCTCATCGCCGTCATTGAGACGAAAGACGACATCGTGCCTGAAAACAACATCGTATCGGAGAATGTCACCTACCGTTGTGACATCACGCAATATCCTGCAACTCTGAAACTTGAAGCTCCAGCTCTCAAGGTCGATTCCAAGCTGGAGCCATTCGAGGCCCATATCGACTTTGCGGCGGACGGCCCCCTTCCCATCGCCATTGAACCATCGTCCGTCCGTGTCATCTCCGATGCCGACAACAAAGCAGACGAACCGCTCAAGACCGTCCTCCGCCATGCCGCTTTCGTTCCCGACAAGGGTTTCAACGGCAAGACGAAAGCCTCTGGAACCATCTATTTCTCATACAACGCCCGCTCCAACCAAGCCCACACCTTCACGGTTGTCGCCAACGGCAACAAAATCCTGCCGACAGAAGGCTGCCGTTTTGAAAAAAGCGCCGCCAAAGGCATGGGGAAATATATCTCTGACACGTATGTCGCAGGATTCCAACATACGACCATCCAGGAACTTCGCCCTGTATCCAACAATATCGAAGGCCCGAATTTCATCCGTTCCATCCACGTCTCCTCCCTGGCAACAGGCTGGGGAGCTGAAGAAAAAGCCGAATTCAAACGCTTCGACGTCCTGCTGGACACGCCTGCCAAATGCGTCGTCGTCGCCAGCCAGACATTGCAAAACGGCGCAACATACGTGAAGACCTATACGTTCTATCCAGGCCGTTTCATCGTTGAGGCCGATCTTGACAAGCCCGCCGGAAGTCTTTTCAGCAGAGCCTTCTACGCCACGCCTGGAATCTATCTCGACGACAAGAATCACACCGTCGATATGGCGACGACGAAAGACGGTGCCAACATCGCAGGCCAGAATCCGAATCCGAAATGGTACGCCGTACGCGGCAACGGCTGGGCGCACTCCTGCGTCGCCCTCTCCGAATTCACAAACATCTCCTATTGGGATCCATCAGGCCAGATCGGCTTCTCATCCAACAAGCTCACCGGCAACAAATACGCCTATTTCATCTATCCTGAACAAAAAGATTTCTCCTTCGCGGAAAACGACTACCAGCGAACACGGAAATAAACCGACACGGGGCGGCCACGCGAAAACGTGGTCGCCCTTTCTCTTCTATACCATTATATATTCCACATGCCGTGCTTCGTTAATTTTCGGCAACACGAGATGGCGGCGCATGCGCGTCACGGCATCGTCGGGCACGACCGCCACGCGGTTGCGGTTACGGCGATATTGCTCGTCAACCGTCGTCTCCAGATAAACAATTCGTACGGAAGCGCCATAGCGCATGAACATGCTCAACTGTCGATTGCGGATATCCGTCGTGATGTTCGTCGCATTCCACAAAAACGGCGTATGACTGCGCAGAAACTCCCGCGCACGACTGTAGGCCAACGTCACGACAGGCTCCTGCGGTTCGGTCGGCAGGACATGGATTTCCTTGCGGATTTCATCCAATGAAATCATCGGCAGTTCCGGATGGTTGCGTCCAATCCATGTATCCTTCCCCGTGCCAGGCAAGCCCGCCATCATGATGATTTCTCCCCATGTATCATCCGCCACGACAACATCGCTATCATTGCTTCGACGTGACAAAAACGCAAAACGGCTTGTGTCATCTGCGAATTTTGGCGGTTCATGGAGATATCCGTTCTTTTCCGCCGTTTCCATAAAACGGTTGCAGGCTTCCTTCTCGTCCACCGTCGTCGCGATGGCAAGTCCAAGGACGCCAAGCAGTTCCAATGTAAAATCGGGCACCAGAATTCCATTCGCCGCCAATGATTTCACGCTAAACAATGATTCGGCATCCCCCTGTTTCAGAACATCTTGAAACATCAGCGGCGTTTCATGATGCAGCACCAGCAGGCTGACGGCTTCGCGAAACGACAGCATGTCCATCGTGCCCGCCAATTTGTAATCCGTCCATAATAGATACCGCGAGAGTTCCGCACCGCGCAAGTCATGGTTCGGCGCCACCCACTGGCGTTTTATTCGCTTCGTTGTCAATGTCTTGCCTACATCGTGAAAAAAACAAGCCAGAAAGACAATCTGCCGTTGGCGTTCAGTCAATGAACGAAATTCTGACAATCCAGTCAGCCTTTCACAAGCAGTCTGGGCATTTTCCAGAACGTGGGCTGCATCGCCGTTAAACGGCGCATCAACCGTCCGTTGCATATCGGCGAACAATTCAGGCTGGGCGGCCTCCCAGACCGCCCAATCAATCCGCCAATTTGGTGGCATGGGAACCACCAACGGAATGTCCATCATCTGCTCTTTCATTGATACTGAAACATTTGTATTTGCTTTCAGCTTTTAGCTCTGCCGAAGGCGGCTTTACCACTCCAATAAGCCATTGCCTTTCAATGAAATGATGAAGGCGCGGTGCTTTTCAATCCATTTCACGTCAACTGGCTTGCCCTGCCATTTCACCTGCTCTGGCTTCTTCTCCAGCCCGGATACCAGCACCTCCGTCTCCTTCAACGGCCATAAATCCAGTTCAACGCTGTTGTCGCTTTGCTTTTTGATACCGCCCAACGCATGCGCGATGACTCCAGGCTTCACCATCTGCTTGGCGATAATTGGCGTTTCGCCAAAAGCCTGCGGCATATAGAGTTCCACCGTTCCTGGATTGATGGCGGGACCGCCCTTGCCGTGAGATTTCAAAACAAAGCTGTCGGGTAGAAGACCGCATTTTTTCGGATCGTCGCCGTCGCGCTCCTGCCAGGAGAACTGCAATCCCGTGATCGTGATGCCGTCCGCAATCTTCCGCCAGAACATTTCATGGCGATTTGGCGTCTGGGAATTATAATGCGTCCGTAACATATTGGCGTAACGATACAACGAATTGCGATAGACAAGACCGCACCACTGGACAGGCAGCCCAATCCAGAACGGAGCGATCCACGCAGTCGATCCCAACACGGCAATCGTGCCGTAAACGCCATCCTTGTGGATATAAGGCACTGGTGTCTCCAGATAAATGAACGGAATGCCCGTCAATGCCCAATACTCGGCCTTTATCAGATATTTCTGATTGCCTGTCAAACTATACGCCGTTGTGCACAAATCCAACATATAGGCGGCTCCAAGAATGTCGGGCGTGTGCAGTGGAATCTCCCATGTCTGCGCCCCGCGTGGCACATCGCCATTATACAGATCCAACACCTTGTCAACAACCGTCAGAAACTTCTGGCGATATTCCGGATTTCCGGAAGCCATCGCATAGCGGCAAGCCGTCAGCAGACGATTGGCCGTCAAACCATTGGCGTGATCCGTCCAATGCGTGGAACCATAGTCACGAGCGGGTGGCTGCGGCGCAACGTATTTCGAACTGCCATCCGCACGGATGCCGTTCAACTGGCCGTTTGCGGATTGTTCGATGACATTCAGCCAATTCTCCACGTAATTCGCGTGGAGGAAGCCGAAAAGATTGTCATAGCCATGCGACACGCTGGAGCCATAGTCGCCATGCGGGAACGTCGGAAGCGTTTCCGCGATGCAGTCGCGCAAACGCTTCGCCAATTGGGCGTCTTTTGTCTTGTCGGCGATGTAGTCCATCAGCAATATCGCGTCGTAAGCACGCTTTTCAGGGAAACCTCTTGGATTGTAGGCGTGTCGCCATTCCTTTCCGACATGCACCGCCGAATCCAGCCACCCCTGCGCCGCAAGACTCAACGCACCTTGGAAGCCGTCTTCAAATGTCGGAAGTCCAGGCAGTGGATGACGGGCGATATAATCTGCTATCGGCGTTGCCATGGAACCGTCCTCCATCGTGGGGCTGCCGGAAAGCGTCATCTTCAAAGACACACCCTTGCCAGCCTCCACAGGCATCGCTTCATAGATACGGAAATCATTCTCCAAACGACCGTTCCGCATTCCAGGAGCCCACAGTGCAAACAGATGTCCGCCTGATTTGAACTGGCGGTCAGGCGAGTCGAACACCGTCGCGGGAAACGCCTTGTAGTCCCATGTCAGCGACAGCCAGGCTTTCTTCGTGGAAATTGCCATCAGCGGAAACGCCAGTTTGTAGTCATCGACCATTATGCGGTTCGCATCCTTTCCACGCACGTCTTTTTCGTCGCTCGACGGCTCATCGACCAGATATTCGACGCCTGCCAGCACTGCCTGGCTCTTGTGTTCGCCGAAGCTTCCCACGCCTGGAAACAGCGTTATAAAAGGAATATGCAGTATTTCACGCGGTTTATTCGGCACAAATGACGTCTCAATGTCGATGTTGCACCAGCCATGACGGCGGAACACGCGCGTCGCCGTCCATTCCACACCGCCCGAATCAGTGAACTTGGCCGTCACGTTCATCGACTGGAACGACTGCCCTTCGGAAACGGTTGTCTCGGCCTGCGATAAGTCATATACCCACGGCTTTCCATCAATCAGGCAGGCGAATTGCGGTTTCGGATGGGAAGTCGCCATTATCTCGCCATTGACCATGACAACGAACGCATCCCACTGGTTACGCTTGTGACGGACTTCAATCTGCTTGTCCGCAGCCAAAACCACGTCGTCGTCAGCCGGCTTGAATGCTTCTCCAAACTCAAAAGACGGATTGAATGTCGCAATCATCGGCTTGGCCGAAATCGTGGCGACCGTGATTTCGCCATTCCCTGAACATGGGTCGATGCGCAAACGGCATTTTCCATCCTGCCGCGGAATGATGGTGGAAACAACCGTCCATTCATTCTTCTTGTCATTGAGAATACGGACTTCACGTGTCGGCGAAAAACCATCGCCATAAAACAATTCGAAACTGTCCTCCGATGCCTTGCAACGGATGATGATCTGTATTTTGTCATAGTCGCCGTCGGGGAGTTTGGGAATCGCAGGCCCCTCAATCCACGGATCTTCCTTGCCGTTACTTACGGCGTACAGGCCATCTTTTGTGCCTTCGCATTTGGCAACATGGTAGTTGCCACGCCATCCATTCGTGTTTCCATTTCGGAAATCAAACAGCATGACTTCTGGCTGGGCGGAAACAATCGCCGTTGACATAACGGCCAGCACTAGCAAAAAACACCTCATATCATCCTCCTTATAAATAATTGATAATTAACAATTAAGAATGAATAATGGGAATAGCGTATTTAAATGCCGTTTCAATCCTGCGGCACGCCGACAGGCATGCACAGCGTCACGACCTTTCCATCCGCCAACTTCAGGCCGGGAGCCAAATAATCGTGTTTGAAACTGCCACGCGCGCATGTGCCAAGCCCCATGGAGGCGCAGGCCAGATAGACGTTCTGCGCGGCGAACCCTGTATCCAATTTCGCCCATTCCAATGTGTTAGGCTTGCGGTCGCCGATTGTCGGAATCACGTTCGTGTTGAAAACGAACACGATGGTCATGGGGGCGTTCGCCGCAAACGCCTGCTGTTTCATGGCGGCCGTCTTGCCGCGCAAGTCGTCATTTGAAACTTTCAAAAGAGCGTGTTCCGTCGGCTCATAGAGCCATGCGCCGTCCTGACGGACGACATACAATTCCAAGCCCTGTTTGTTCAGTGCGGAGGGAGCCGTCCGCATGTTTGCGCGATTGAAGCCGAAGCCAGCCCACAGCAAATCGCCAAGTTTTTGCTCCGCAATGGGTTCTGTTTTGAATTTACGGGTCGAGTGACGAGCCGCCAACGCCTCCATCAACGGCATTCCGCCGATTTTCGCAGGAGCAGGCAACGTGATTTTCTCTTGAGCGAACACGGCCAAGCTACTTAACAACAAGATGGCGAATATCTTCTGCATCATATCCTCCTATTCAATTCAACAGATGAATAATATAATATCACCGTTCAATCATGCAAATGATTTTATGCTTTTTTTATTAGCCTTCATAGTTTGGAATATCACCGACACCATTCAAGATGTAAGTCGGTCTATAGCCGAAACTTGTCATGTTCTGCCGGGTTGTCACGCCGCTTAAAACCAACACGGTTTCAAACTCGGATTCGATGCCAGCCAGTATGTCCGTATCCATGCGGTCGCCGATGATGACCGTCTCATCGGGTGTCGTGCCGAGCAATTTCACGGCATGGCGCATCATCAGCGGATTCGGCTTGCCGAGAAAATAGGCGGTCTTGCCTGTCGCCAATTCAATCGGCTTCACAAGTGCGCCAGTTGCAGGAACGATGCCGCGCTCCGTCGGCCCTGTCAAATCCGGATTCGTGCCGATGAGCATCGCGCCGCGTTGCACAAGCCCAACGGCATCTTCGATTTTCTCATAGCTGTAAGTGCGGGTCTCGCCGATGACTACGTAGTCTGGATCGACGTTGTTCATCGTCAGGCCCGCCTGATACAATGCCTGGATCAGCCCTGCCTCACCGATGACGAAAACGCTTCCGCCAGGTTTCTGCTGAGCAAGAAAACTCGCTGTTGACAAGGCACTTGTGTAAAAATGCGTTTCATCGACATCCACCCCCAGCCGAGCCAGTTTCTGACTCAATTCGCGTGGCGAGCGTTCGCTGCTGTTTGTCAGAAAAAGATATTTCTTGTTGTTCTCCTTCAGCCAGTTGATGAATTCCAAAGCCCCCGGCAGCAAGTTGTTTCCATGGTAGATCACACCATCCATGTCACTAATGAACGCATTTTTGTCACGCAGATTTTGCATGCTGCCTCCTTGTATTCTTTATTATCTGATTAAATATCGATTGGACACCACGACCCCGCTCAAAAGTGAACCGACAATGCCTAAAAAGCCTTGGTCTGTCCCACAAACATATAGATTCGGAATCATCGTCCTGCAATCCTTCCGTTTCTCAGGAGAACCGTAAATCGCCCCGCCAAGCCGTCCCGTATATCGCTCCAACGTCAGCGGCGTAATCATTTCGCTTCTCGTAATATGCGCTCCAATAGCAGGATACGTCCGTTCCAACAACGCCCGCTGACTTGCCATGACGGCTTCTTTCTCCGTTTCGTATGACGGCCTGTCCAACTCTTTCCAATAGCCGTAGTTAGCCAAATGTGACATTCGCAACACGAAAACGCCTTCCTCCTCGTGGACTCCTGTGAAATTGCCTGGTGCGCACAAAAGATGGCTTCCCATATCAACGGCGCATCCCAACGGCGGATGATAGCGGAACTGTTGCGAATCATTGACGAACAGAATGCTGTCATCCATACCAAACGAAATGGCTGGAGCATCCAATTCAAACAACGTCTCTGAATACGCCAAACCACCTGTTGCAGGCTGTTTGACGAGCGGCGATGAAAGCAATTTCATCGTTTCAGGATAACCCGCGCAAGACACAAATGACTTTGCTCCAATCTCTTCGCCATCCCCCATCTCCACAGAAGCGACCAATCCATTCCGCAAGTGAATGGATCGAACGGACTTGCCAAGGCTCAACTCCACGCCGTTCTCTGCAAGCCGACGTAAAAACACCTGCACAAACGGCCCCATCCCGTTTGCAGGACGACACAACCCTTCGAAAAAGATGCTCCTGAACATAACGCAGAACTGGTGGAAATCCATGTCGTCCAGCCACGAACTGCCGTAGAACATCATGGGACAGAGCAACATTTCACGCAGCAATTCATCGGGAATCATTTCATCAAGTATCTTCCGCGCAGATAGATAGCCCAGCGATGGATTGAACGAGTCGTCTTCCGCAATCATTTTCACGAGACGGTCAAAGCCATCGGCGGATTTAGGAAAGGCATCCCGCACGCTGCCACGCATCGTCTCAAAATCATTGTCAAAGCAAAGCGTTGCATCGGGAAATTTCACACGGGAGCGTTTTTGAGGACACAGCTCCAATTCCTCACGCCGTATCCTCAACTGCCGCAACAACGTATTCAATGGCGCACTATGCTCGCCTTGACGCGCCAAATTCGTCATCGCGTGGAGTCCGACGTCACAGCATCTTCCGTTGCGGAAATAATAGGAATTCAACCCGCCCGCATAGCGTTGCCGTTCAAGAATCCGCACACGCTTGCCGTACTGACTCAGGCGAATGCCTGCAGCCAGTCCCGACAATCCCGCTCCGATGATGATGACGTCATAGACTTCCATTCAAACTGTCAGTGCGTCTCCGATTGATCCGTCCCGCCAGTCGGCGGGTCTTCAGGTTCAAGCGGCGGCTGCGCCATGATGATGCCTCCATTGTCACTGCCGTTATTGTTGTCGCCAGTGGTTTCAGGACCAAAATCATCATCGGATTCCGCCGCGTGTTCAGGCATTTCCATTTCCAGCAGTTCATAGACTTCCTGCGCGGTCATCGTTTCGCGTTCCAGCAGTGCCTGAGCCAGCTTGTTCAGCTTATCCAGATTGTCTTTCAGCAGCGTAACAGCCCGCTTCTGGCCTTCTTCCACGAGACCACGAATCTCCAAGTCGATTTCGCGTGCCGTTTCAGGACTGAAATCTTCGCTTCTCGTTATATCACGCCCAAGGAAGATATGCTCTTCACGGCCAATGTAGTTGACAGGACCCATGCGACGGCTCATGCCGTACTGGCAGACCATCTTCTTGGCCGTCTCCGTGGCTTGGCGGATATCAGCCGAAGCTCCAGTTGAAATGTCCTCCAACACAAGTTCTTCCGCCGCGCGGCCACCGAGGGCCACTGCGATCGAGTCACGCAATTCATTGAATGTCCGATGGTATAAGTCCTGTTCTGGCAGGAACATCGTCATGCCGCCCGCCTGTCCGCGCGGGATGATCGTGATCTTGTGCAACGGAATCGTATGTTCGCACAGCATATTCACAAGTGCGTGGCCACCTTCATGATACGCCGTCAGCTTGCGGTCCTTTTCCGTCACCTTGCGGCTGCGCCGCTCCTTGCCGAAGCAGACTTTGTCCCGCGCCTCCTCCAAATCAGGCAGCGTGACGGCTTCTTTACCGGTGCGAGTCGCAATCAACGCCGCTTCGTTGATCAGATTAGCCAAATCAGCGCCGCTGAATCCCGTCGTCCCGCGAGCGATTTGCTTCAAATCGACATCGGGAGCCAATTTGATTTTCGCTGCATGAATCTTCAGAATGCCGAGACGACCGCGCAAATCAGGCAGGTCGATGACAATCTGCCGATCGAAACGGCCAGGCCGCAACAATGCGGGATCCAGCACGTCTGGACGATTTGTCGCAGCAATCACGATGACTCCTGAATTCACTTCAAATCCGTCCATTTCAACGAGAAGCGCATTCAGCGTCTGCTCGCGTTCGTCATGCCCGCCGCCAATTCCGCTGAAACGCGAACGGCCGACAGCATCGATTTCATCGATGAAAATCAGACACGGCGAATGCTTCTTGCCTTCTTCGAACATATCGCGAACACGGCTTGCACCGACACCGACGAACATTTCCACGAAATCTGAACCGCTGATGGAGAAGAACGGGACATCCGCCTCCCCTGCTATCGCCTTTGCGAGCAACGTCTTACCCGTTCCAGGCGGACCGACCATCAGCACACCGCGCGGAATCTTGCCGCCCAGACGGCGGAATTTTGCCGGATCTTTCAGGAAATCAACGATTTCCTGCATTTCTTCCTTCGCTTCGTCTATGCCAGCGACATCTTTCAACGTCAGCCGATCCTTGCCTGGATTCAGCATCCGCGCGCGACTCTTGCCAAACTGCAACGCACCGTTGCCCGCTCCACGCATCTGCCGCGCAAACATGAAATAGAACAAACCGACCATCAGCAGAATCGGCAGCACCGATATCATGATGTTCGTCCATAACCCACTGGAATAACGCGTGTCGCGAATCTCGCAATGATCGCGTATCATCTGGTCGAGCATATCCGTATAGATGACGCGGGATTTGAAACGGAGAATGACAGGCTCACTCACTTTGAGTTCCGTCGTCGTCTTGCCATCCAACTGCCGAACTTTTTCAGCACCGCCGCTAGACTGCTTTATGATGGCGCCGCCATACTGCTTATTCCACGCAGCCTTTGCAGATTCAGTCGGCCAATATTCGCCTTCCAAAATGATGACGCCGCCACTGGACTGTTCTTCAATCGTGACTTTCCGAATCAAATGGCGTTTCAGCAGTTCTTCAAATTCGCTTTGGCGCAATTCGCGCAACTGCGTGCTCTCACGCCCATTGAACAACACAAGAAAAAGCGGTATGGCAAAAATCACTGCTGCCCACAAAAGGAGCATCTTCATAGGCGGACGCAGCATCGGACCACCAGGCCCCCGCGAAAAATCCTGCCTCTGCGGATCGTTCATTCGCTTATTCGACATTTATGTCCTCTATCTCTCTTATACCTTAATAATTAATAATAAATAACAAAAAGAAGGTTCCACCGACAAGGGCGAAACCTCTTTCAGAATCGTTTTCAATCGTGAACCTCTCCTCCATCACGACAACGGCCCCTTTCCGCCTGTACTATGCAACAACCGTCACCGATTATTAAAGCATTTTCGAGAACACTAATCCCGCCACGCCCAGAGCAATCAGCCCCAGAAGTGCGATGATACCATACCAGATGGCGTTGTGGCCTTTGTTCTCACGAAGCATCACGGCACGCTTCGTCGTCGTCGAACCAGCCATGTTCTTCATGCTGGATTTGGTAACTTCGCCAGTCCCAGTATTCTCCAAATCAATGACATGGCCAGTCGCCTGCGATTTCGTGTGCTGGGTGAACTCGCCTGTGTCAAACATGATCTCAATGCCGCCCAGTTGGAATATGTCACCTTGCTTCAGCACCATCTCCTGACCAGGCTCCAATGGTTCGCCGTTCAATGACGAGCCATTCGTACTCCCTTCATCCCGAATCATATAGACGCCTTCATCCGCTTGGAACAGCGTGCAATGATGGCCGCTTATCGTCGCGTCGGGAATGCAGATGTCACAACTGTCCGAACGACCAATCGTATAGCTTTCATTCGGCAACTGGAATGAATTACCACGCATCGGCCCATCTGACAATATCTGTATCTTCGCTGTCGCCATTGATTTGTCCTTTGTTGTTTACACCGTCCCGTTGTCCGTTGCACAATCGGGAATAATTTTATACACTATTATTGTCAATAAACTAATGTAATCGTCTTTTATTGTTTTTGCAAAACAATTTTTCTTATATTTTCGTTAATATTTTCCACCAACCGCCCCCAAAACGCCTATTTCTGAACCTCGTCATTGAAAAGCGGCTTCAAATCCGCCTCGCCACGGTATTCCTCCGCTTTCAGCGGATACCGCTTCCGCAGCTCCGCCCACGTCTCTTTCGCCGATTTCTTGTTCCCCAACGCAAGTTGCGATCGAATCGCCAGAAGCATCGCGGAAGGATTGTACGTCGAATGGTTGCCGACGATGAAGCACATCGTCGCGTATGTCAGCGCATCCGTCGGATTCCTGTCAACCTCCAAAAGCACACGTGCCTTCACAAGCCACGCCAAGGCCGTACTTTCCTCCTTTGACCGACCGCCCGACAACGACAACACTTTCTCCGCCATGTCCAATGCCTGCGTATATTGCTTTTGATAAAACAGATTCTCCGCCAGCAACGCCAGCACATCGCAGCGGAACGGCAACCGTTCCTCTTCGTTCAATGTCCCTTCCACTTCGGGTATCATGACCTGCAATTTAGCAAGCAGCTCGCCCGCCTCCTCACGGCTTGCATCGCCCGCGACAACCAACCGCTTCGCCAATTCCAATCCTCCGCGGCATGACCAAACAGGATCGTCCCTCAGATTCCACAAGGCACGCCAAATCCGCTCCTCGCAAGCTCTTATGTCAAAATCTCCAAAATCAACGCCTGAATTTCTCAGCTCCCCTGCCGCCAAACCAGACTGATACAGGAAAGGTCCATCCAGATTCTCGCCGTTGACTTTCACCAGCAAGTCATTGACCATTTTCACGCCGTCAAACAACCGCTTGTATTCCTGCGGTGATTTCTGCTCCGATTTGTTATCCACAATGGACGTCAGCAGTATCTGGCTTGCGAGCTTCTTCATGTTCCGCTCAATCTCGTCGCCGCTGACAAGCGGCGTCTCAAGGCATTTCATTAACACGTCCAACGCCGCATCCTTGTTCTTGCGATTGTACAGAATGGTGGCTAGCCCCAACGTCAAACGTTCCTTTTTGGCTCCCGTCGCATCCTTCAAAAGCTCTCTAACCTGTTCTTCCGCAAGTTCCAACTGATTCGCTTCGCTATAGATGTACATCAAACGTTCGCGGCTGACTTCGACTTCGTGCTTCGACTGCGGATATGTCGCAATCAATTTCAAATAGTCTCGTGTCGCCGCCTCAAGATTCTTCGCTTCACGTTCGCATTCAGCGGCTTGGAGAAGGAATGACGCAGGCTTCGACACGCCTGGAACTTGATACAAAACCAGCAGTTCGTCCGCCGCTTTCTGCCACTGTTTCGCATTTATGAACATCGATATCAGAAGTTCATGACTACGAACCTGTTCCGCTACATTACCTTTATATAGAGCCAACGCCTGGCGGTACATCTTCTCGGCATCCGCCAAATTGCCCTGCAATTCATAAATCCGACCGCGATGCTGCATCATCGCACCCTTTTCGGGGCTTTGTGGATAGTCTTTCAGGAAAGCGTCAATCATGATGCCTGCATCCTTGTAAGCCTTTTCCTCCATGAGGCAGTAAATCACGTATGTACGGGCATTTCTGCGAATATCCGCAGGAACGTCCTCTGTTGCCGAAATCCGCATGAAAAACGGTCGTGCCTCCGGATAACGACGTGCGTTGAAAAGACAAAGCCCATGAATGTAGTCCATTTCATAGTCGTTCGCCTCCGCATAACGACGATGCCAATCGTCCGCCTTTTCCAAAGCCTCCGCCATCTTCCCTTGGTCGAACAACAACATGACACGCCGTTTACGTACTTCTCGACTGCTTGCACCATCGGGATAAAGCCCCAAACAACGTTCGTATGCAGCCAACGCCTCGACATATAATCCGCGTGCGTTGCAGACTTCGCCCAGGCGGTAAAGCGACGCTTCGCGGATTTCAGGCGAGACGCTTTCATTGTCCGACAACCGCCGAAATCCTTTTTCCGCCTCTTCTAGTTTACGTCCCGTAAGTGCCCGCCAGCTAAGTTGATAGAGTGAATAACTCCGCCATGGACGGTCCGCTTTCAATTCACCCTTCGCCAACGTTTGGAACAAATCCAGCACTTCGTCCGTATCCTTTCCATTTTGGTAGCGGATGCACATCGCCAACAGATAGGTCGAATATTCGCTTAGCGACTCGTCTTTGGATTTTTGCAGAATACGAAAGCTCTCCGCAGCCTTCGCATAGTCCTTCTTTTGGTAGAACGCATCCGCCTCCCAACTCGTAAGTGCCTCCAATTTCGGATTTTTCGGATAATTCGCCCGAAAATCCGCAATGCTTTTCAACATATCGTCAATCTTCCGCTGCTCATGGAGGCAGAGAATCAGATTGACGTGAGCCTCGGAAGCAAGACGATGACCGCCGTTCGCCGCCAGAAAGTCACGATACGCCTTTTCAGCGCGGTCATACAACTTGCGGTCCTGCAAGCCATGCGCATACATATACTGGTCCTGCGGATCACGAAGATCCTCAACCGTCGCCTGCCCGAACGCGAACGTGCTCATCATCAACAATATAACAAGACAACGCCTTGCAAAGCTTCTGGACATGACGGTCATTTCTTCGCCTCCTCCGTTCACTTGCCTTCTGGATGAATCGTCGCGAACGATACATTGCGGATATCAACCCGCGAACACAAGTCCAATACTTTGATGACATCCTTGTGCTGCGTCTTTTCGTCCGCCCTGATGATGACGGGCTGGTCATGGAATGCCGCCTGCACTTCGTAAAGTATTCGCTCCAAACGCTCAAGCGATAACTCCTGGCTGTTTATGGACACAACGCCCTTTTCATCGACGTTGATGATGACTTCGCCCCGCTGACGGTAGCTCCGATTGTCCGAACTCGCCGTCGGCACCTTGATCTCCAGTTTGTTCTCCCACTGCGCGAAAATCGTCGCCGCCATGAAATGTATCAGAAGAATGAAGATGATGTCCAGCATCGGCCCCATCTGGAAGCCAACGCTCGTTTCACTAATCTTTCTTTTGAAATTCATCTAACCGACCTATTTTTAATGAGTAATGATTGAATAACCAACGGCTTGCGCGTAATGTCACAACCTGCTGTGGACCGCCAGTTTGCGAAGCACCGTGTTGCACGCGCTCTCCATGCCGCCAATTAGTTTGTTCAAACGACCACGCATCAAGTCGTACATCGCCATCGCGAAGATGCCGACAATCAGTCCGCCGAACGTCGTGTACATGGCCTGCGACACGCCGTTTGCCAACGTATCCGCCTTGTTGATCATGCTGACGCCGCTCTCCAAACCGCTGAAAGACACCATCATGCCCCACACCGTACCGAGCAGTCCGACCATAGGCGCGATGACCGCGATATCCATAAGATACTGCAACCGTTGCCACAAGATGCTAGCTTGACGCGTCCCTTCATCCTCCATCGCATCCCGCAGCACGCTGATGTCCGCGATATGCCCTTCTTCACACTGCTCCAACGCCGCGCTGATGATTCTCGCCGCCGTGGAACCGTTGTTCAGGCAAAGGTCCCGCAGCCCTTCCAAGTCACCATCTTCCGCCGCATCCTGCGCTTCCATGATAAAAGAACGCGGATACAGCATCCCCTGCCGCATGGACAGGATGTAGAAAAACAGCAGCGCAATCGCAAGCAACGACAACGCCGCGATGACGTTCATGAGCCATCCACCGCGGACCATGATGTCCTCGATGGTAATGCCTGCCTTTGTTTCTTCAGCGTTTTCCTCTCCGTTTTCCACGGCTTCACCTGCGCCGTCCGCCTGCTCCTGCTGGACGGTTGTCTCTCCCGTCGCAGCTCCGTTCGCATCCTGCGCTTTTATGAATATGCCGCTTAAAAACAATACGACAACCAATATCAATCTCGTAGCTTTCATCGAATTTCCTGTTTTACTATATTTAAATAAATGTTTTTTACTCGTAAAATGATAAATATACAACGTCCCACAAACAATCGCAATTATCTACAGGAAAAATTAACCTTAATAAACCGTTAAAACATTGTCAGCCTCCGCATCTCCGCCCTATGCGATTCTGCGATAAAAAGCCTTTAGTAGAACACCACTTCAGACGTACAGGTCATGCCCCGCTTGTCCGTTGCGAACAAGTACGCGGCTTTTGCATTAGACGGCACCACCGCCTTTAAAGTTCCCGTCGCCTCGTCATAATCCGCATCACTGACCTCCCAATTGCGTTCCGGCCATTCGCCGTCGTCCTTCGTAAATGCCAGCCGACCATCCAGCAACGGCCCGCCTCCCGCGATTTTCACCATGACCTGCCGTCCCATCGCCGTGAACGCCAGCAATTTCGGCAACGGTTCGCCGTCTTTCAAAAAACAATCCGCAAAAGCCTTGATTTCAGGCGGATCGCCCGCCGCGCCATGGCCATGCGGCATCCGCATCTTGTAACTTCTGTAGATTTCGCCCCGCGGCAACAGCGTCGTCTTATGCCAGACAGGCGTGCGGTAGAAAATATCGTTCGTCCCGTTGCAAAACAGCATCGGCATCTTCGCAAAGCAAACGTATTCAGCTGGATCCCAAAGTCTCAGCCATTTCATCCCATTGTCGCCCATGCCTTGGAACATCCCCTGCCAACCGCTCCCCTCGCCTAGAAATCCGCAGCCATAGACTGGAGCCGCAAACTTGAAGCGGTCATCCACGCCAGACACGATGTTCGTCAGATAACCGCCCCACGAAATGCCTGTCACACCAGTCTTTTCCGTATCGACCTCCTTGAAAGAACGCAACAGCGAATGCCCCAAAACAACCGCAGCCACGGCATGGTATGTCCACTGGTCATTCACAGGTTCGTTCACGCTGCCGAAATCGCCCCAACCGGCCGGCCCTGACCATTCATGCTTCGGCCATGGCTTGCCGTCCGTATCCAGCGGCAACGGCAGATGGCCACACGTGTCCATGGCAATCGCCGCATAACCACGGTCGTTCCATGTCTTTACCCACGTCCGAAATGCCGTTCCGCCACCGCCGTGGACGAGTACCATGCCTGGTACGGGATGCTCCGCATCCGCACCTTTTGGAAACCCGATCCACGCAAACACACGCGTCGCCTTCCCCTTGTATGGCACGCCATCGTACATGATGGGCTTGACATCATCGTTGGTCATTCCATTAAACGGCTCCGTCAGAACTGGATATGTCTTTGGGACAATCGACAGTGCCGTCATGTCCCACATCGTCTGCACGGTTCCCTTCGGCAATGCGGGGCTGATCATTTTCACTTCTTTTTCCGACAGTTCCCGTTTCGTATCCATGTAGTTGCCTTCAGCCATCTTATACTCCTTTTTGATTTCATCTTCAGTCATCTTCCTGTTGACGAGCCTGAACCCGCCGAAAAGCCCTTCGAATTTTCGCCCAGCCCACGTTGAAACAATTAGCGGCGCATTCGGAACATCCAGATTTCCAGTCAGTTCTGGATTGTGATTTCGGATACCGACCGCCTGTCCATTCACATAATAAGAAGTCGTCTTTCCCTCCCTTTCAACAACAACCGCAACATGTTGCCATTTGCCCACTTTCAACACAGGCTCGGATTTCGTCGAGGCGTAATGCCCGCCATCGTCCCGCATGGAGAACATCAACCGTCCGTCCTGAAAGACATCCAACACCCAAAACACATTCTCCTTGTTGATTTTCAAGAGGATGCGACGGTATATCGTCTCATCCTTCGTTTTCAGCGTATCCGGGCACAGCCACATCAGCAGGCTGAAATCGCCTTTACCAACACGTACCGCCGCCTGGTCTTTAAACAAAATGGACGAATCGCTTTCACGTCCCAGATAGGCAGCTTTTCCGAACGCTCCTTTCGCCCACCGCCCCATCATCTCCACAGCCAATTCATCTGGCGTATCTTTCTGTCCTGGAATCAAATACGACAAATCGCCCCAAATTTGCACAAGGCAGCCCAGCAAGGCCACTATTAAAAATCTTATCTTCCTTTTCATTTTTTTCTCACTAAAATTGCTTGAAGATGCACTTGTAAATTGCTTTTACGCATTAGCAGGTTATTCTAATAAATGTCATTTTTTCATCTTTTCAAATCATTGCACAGTCAAAATGGATTTCAACACACAACTCATCATCATCGGCGGAGGCGCAGCAGGCCTCATGGCCGCCGCGACAGCAGGCGAAACAGGCCTGAAATGCATCGTCCTCGAACGTCGCCATCGTCCTGGACTCAAACTGCTTATGTGCGGAAACAACCGTTGCAACATCAGCCACGCGGGAACGCCAGAGGATATGAAAGAGGCTTACGGCGAGCCAACCGCCTCATTCTTGGATGAAGCCCTTCGCCGCTTCTCATCCACCGCCCTCCGCTCCCTTTTCTCACGCTGGAAAGTGCCGACCATCGTCGCACGGGACAGAATCTACCCCGCCTCCGAAGACGCCGACGACGTCCTCCACTGTTTCACAGACAAAATCCGCGATTTTGAAATCCCCTTCATGACAAACTGCCCCGTCAGCTCCATCGAACCACTTCCCGACGGCGGCTTCATGGTCAAATCCCCAAGTCTTTCCATCACAGCAAAATACGTTCTTCTTGCGACAGGCGGATACTCCTATCCGAAGACGGGCTCCGTCGGCGACGGACAACGCATCGCCGCTGAACTCGGCCTAAACGTAACGGAACCGCGCCCTGGCCTCGCAGGCGTCACCGTCGCCCAGCCATGGCTCCAGCCAGGCGAAAAGGCGGACATCCAACAGGCCGAAATCACCGTTTACGACGGCGAACAGCGGCGCATTGCCGTCACCCGCGGCAACCTGCTCGTCGAAGGCGACTGCCTCCGCGGAACCGCCATCTTCGATGCCGTCCGGCAGATCTCCCGCCACAACCTTCAAGATTTCTCGCTTGTTCTTGACTTATTTCCAGGCACTTCTGTTACAAGCCTCCAATCACTGCTCAGCCGTGGCTCGCTTGCCTCGGCTCTCGCCAAGCAGGACATCCCGCATCCGCTCTGCGAACTTTTCGCCGATGCCGCACCATCCTCCTCACCTGCACAGTTCTTTAAACGGATTCCATTGGATGTCACGGAGATACGACCATTGAAAGAAGCCATCGTCACCGTCGGCGGCATCGCCCTCCAAGAAATCGACCCGAATACCATGGAATGCAAACGCTTTCCAGGCCTTTTCTTCGCAGGCGAACTCATGGACATCGACGGCCCGACAGGCGGTTTCAATCTCCATGCCGCCTTCGCGACCGCCCGACTCGCCATCGACTCCATCGCAGATCAATGCGGCAAGTCACCTAAATCCAAACAATTCCAGCCATCGCAATATCAAGACCGCCAACCTTCCCGCCCGCAATCCAGCCGCTGGTCATCAAACACCTATCCTCCCAAACGGCAGTCATCCGCCCCACGCAAGCGGTCCGACCGCGGCGATCGTTGGGACAAGCCTGAACCGCCCTCCTGGAACCGCCGCCCAAACCGCTAAATCATCCCTTTTATCCTTTTAGCCCTTCAATCCTTTTATCCCTGTTAAAAAAGGCCACTACCATGAAAACAATCTCTGATTCCTTCTCCCTTCTTAACGCTGGCGCCATCAAACTTCACGGCCGTCTTGGCGAAGCATTGGATTTGAGCATCAAAAACAGATTGAAAACCGTTGACTACAAGCATCTTGTCCAGCCATTTGCAGAACGGAAGGAATGCGACCACCGCTGGCGTTGCGAGTTCTGGGGCAAAATCGTCCGCTCCGCCATCCGTTCATGGCGCGCCAAGCCGGACGCGGAACTGCTCGCGCTGATCCGCCAGACCGTAAAGGACATCTGCGACACGCAGACGAAAGACGGCTGCATCTCCTCCTATCCTGCCAATCTCCAGGCGACCGATTGGGACGTGTGGGGCCGAAAATACGTCATCCTCGGCCTCACACGTTACTGCAACACAGTCGGTTATGATCCAGATGTCGTGAAAGTGCTGTCCGACTGCCTCGACCATCTGATGACGCAGGTCGGCCCGAACGCGAAGACAATGCCAGAAGTTGGCTGGCATGACGGCATGGCGCCTGCATCCATTCTCGGCGCCATCTTGCAAGTCTATTGGCTGACCGGCGAAAAACGTTTTCTGGACTACGCCAATTGGATCGTCGATGGCGGTTGCTGCCATGTCTTCCAGCAGGTTCTCGACGGCGTTGCGCCGTACAAGATCTGCAACGGCAAGGCGTATGAAATGACCTCCTGCGTCGAAGGCATGCTCGAACTTTATCGCGAAACAGGCCGCCCAGGATATCTGGAAGCCATCGTCAAATACTTCAAAAATGTCGTCGATCAGGAGATTTTCGTCACGGGTGTCGGTGGTCTGAAGGATTCCGTCGGCGAATATTGGTGCGAAGGCGTCAAAAACCAGACGAACGCGGAGCTCGGCGGCCGTGGCGAAACATGCGTCACCACCACGTTCATCCGCTTCGCGCTAAATCTGTTGCGCATGACTGGCGATTCGACGATCGCCGACCAGATCGAACGTTCCGTCTATAACGGCGTGCTCGGTGAAATGGTTCCCGACGGCTCATGGTGGATGCATCTCAACCCGTCGCCGCTCTGCGCCGCCGCCCCGAAGAAGCGCGCTGGCGACCAGATTCCGGGCTACGGCGAAGACTGCTGCCTTGCACAGGGGCCTGAAGCCCTTGCGACTGGCGCACTTGCAGCCGCCATGAAAGAAGGCCCCAACGTCGTCGTCAACCTCTATGAAGCCGCCGACATCGCCGTTGACAGCGGTCTCCAGCTCGTCATCACGGGCGAATATCCGGATGAAGGAGCCGTCAAGATCGCCGTCAAGCCGGCCCGTCCGCGCGAATTCACCCTCAAGCTCCGCATCCCCGAATGGAGCAAGAATACGACGTTGTTGCTCAACGGCGAGCCAATTTCCGTCACGCCAGGCAGTTACCGCCCCATCAACCGCCTCTGGAAGGACGACGACGTCATCGAATTGAATCTTGACATGTCGCTCGCCGTCATCCCTGCGGCGGACGGTTCGAAGCTCACCGCCCTCCGCCGCGGTCCCGTCCTGCTCGTCCGCGACTCGCGTCTCGGCGACATCGACAAGCCCTACGGCAATCCGAAGACCGCCACGCTCCTGCCGCCCATCGAAGGCATCAAACGCGCCTATCAGCTTGACGACGGCTCGAAGGTCTGCGACTACGCGTCCGCAGGAAACCAGTTCTCCGACGACAACCTCCTCCGCGTCTTCGTTTAGGCTTTCCACCGCAGCCGTTTCCGCCCGTTCCCAACCACCACCAACTATTATAAAGGAATAACATGAAGAAACTCTTTATCATACTCACGTTGGCAGGATTGCTTCTCAACGCCCAGAAATTCGAATTGGCGCCAAACGGCTGCTCATTTATCAAAGGCCAGAATCTCATCCGCGCCATCCGCCCCATCCTGTGGGACAAGAACTGGACAAACGCCACGATAGACGAAAAATCCCCCTCGAATCCATCAATTCAAGGCACATCTTTCTCTCTGCCTGTTCCAAAATCACCCAATACCATGGAATTTAGGGCCGAAGTAGGCGTCATGCCCTGCGTCGGTTCAAAAGGCGAATCAACCATCCTCTACACGGCTTCCTCAAAGACAAAACTTTCACTCAACAACGTATGCGTCCTCGCGCTCCTATCGACGGAAGCTGTTGCAGGCCACGAATTCATCACGATTCCAAATGGTATAAAGGGCGTTTTTCCAAAGGAATATCAAAAGCAGGGCCTACACAATTCCATCGACAAGGGAATCGCCATCAAGCAAGACGATGGCAACTATCTCGTGTTGAAATCCGACTACAAACTCGACTACTTGATGATCCAAGACGACCGCGCCTTCCAGATCAATGCCATCGAAATCAGATTTCCTCTCGCTCCGGGAGATTTTCGCAAAAATACAAAATACACCAACCGCCTCGTCGTTTCGACAGTTCCACCCGAAGAATTGCAGAAGATGCTGTCACCACAACAGTTGCTGACACAGACCAGTTCCGACGACATGCTCATCTTCTGTCATGACGACAACGGTGTTGGCACCCTCTCGAAAGGCCCGACCATCTACATGAAAGTAATGGCCGCCGTCCATGGCCTCGACTGGGCCTACGCACCGCAATCTGAAGGCGGCGCATTCAACATATTGGATGGTGTCAACCCACTCATCAAGCGCCGTATTTTCGAGGGTGCCATCACCATTCCGAAGACAGACGACGTCCCCCTTAATATCTTTGAAGTAAACACGTTGGACGAAAAGAACCACAAGCTCATCAGCCACTATCAGTTCAGCATTCCAGAGAAAGTCAACATCAACGGCTTCCAACTCTCCTACTACCTTATGCTTCCATTCTACACGGGAGCCGAAATCATCTGTGAAACGGCGGACGGCCCAAAATCCGTTGTCATCCCCGAACACTGCGATAAAGACTTCCTTTTCAACGGCACCGCCACCGCAATCACCGTCAAACCAACCACCGAAGCACCATCCGCCACGATTAACTTCGACCAGCCAACGGATCTTCTCTTCCAGGACAACCGCGCATGGAACGGCAGCGACATCGAAATCCGTCTCAAATTCGCACGTTTCGAAAAAGGCCATGAAATCGGCCCTATCGACGTTAGACGCAACATCACATTCTACGCAGAAAACGCAAACGGCCCCATGCGCCCCTTCCTGTCCGCCAACTCCGTCACATCCGTCACGGACACGTCCAAATGGTTCCCCTACACGCTTCCATGGGACGCGCCCTCCCCGCTGGACGTCTCCTTCCTCAACCACAAGCCGGCTGGCCAATATGGTTTCATCGCCGTAAGAGATGGCCAATTCGTCACTTCTGGAAACGGCCAGCCCATCCGCTTCTGGGGGACATGCTTCTCCGCAGGAGCGAATTTTCCCACGCATGAACAGGCCGAACTCATCGCCAAACGCCTCGCCTCCTACGGCGTCAACATTGTCCGCACCCACCATGCGGACACGCAGTGGGGCGAAAACAGCCTTTTCAACAAGGCGGCTGACAACACGCGTTCCTTCGATCCCGTCAATCTGGACAAATTCGACTATCTGATGTACTGCCTCAAGCGCGAAGGCATCTACATCTATCTCGACCAGCTTGTCAACCGCACCTTCAAAAAAGGCGACGGCGTGGACAACGCCGACGAACTGCCCGTCTGCGCGAAGCCGTACTGCTATTTCGACCGCAGGCTCATCGAACTGCAGAAGGAATACTCCAGAAATCTCTGGACGCACGTAAATCCCTACACGAAAATCGCCTACAAAGACGATCCCGCCGTCGCCATGATGGAGTTCGCCAATGAAAACGACCTGTGGTCGCAGTCAGTCGTTCTTGAACCGTACCGCACGCGCTTCGAAGCCATGTATCGCGAATGGGCCGCCAAAAACGCCATCGAACTGCCGCCGGAAAAAGTCGATTTCACGAAGAAGACGGACGCGATGGTCAAGTTCTTCATCCATGTCACGGACGAATACCACCGCGAAATGGGCGATTTTCTCCGCAACGAAATCGGCGTGAAAGTGCCAATCACAGGTTCCAACTGGACGCGCAACACAAGCCTCCTCCTCTCCCTCGCCAAGCTCGACTACACGGATTCGCACGCCTATTGGAACCATCCGAAAACAGGCGGCGTCTTCAATACGAATTCCATGCTCCGCAGCGAATCCATCATCATGGATAGTCTTGGTTACCAGAAACTAGCGGGCAAGCCGTTCTTCGTCTCGGAATGGGACGCCCCGTGGCCATACGAATTCCGTGCCGAACTGCCCGCCTGGATCGCCGCCGTCTCCGCCTTCCAAAATTGGAACGGCCTGACCGTCTATACCTACCGCCATTCCTCCGTCCCGACAGACGCCATCAGCGGCTCCTTCGAGACATTCAACGATCCCGCCCGCTTCGGCCTCTTCCCGATCGCATCTCTGATTTACCGCCGCGGCGACGTCACGCCCGGCCAAACCGTCAAACGGCTCCCCCACTCCGTGCAAATCGCCGAAACGACCAAATCACCCAACAGCTGGAACTTCTCCGCCCTACGGTCGCTTTCCAATATGTATCGCTTTGAAGGGGAGTTCGTCATGGATGATTCCGCCACGCCAAACGACATTACCACAAAGGACAAGTCGCTCATCAACGGAACCGAAATTACGTCCGAAAACGGCCAGATCAAGCGTGATCTGAAAGATGCCAGCCTCGTTGTCAACACGCCGCGTTCGCAGGTCGTTTCATCGTTCTTCCAGAACAAGAAATCGTTCAGCACGAACGACATGACGGTCGCCATCGACGGACAGTTCGCGACCGTCGCCCTCAGTTCACCATCGAACAAGCCGATCAATCAGGCCGACAAGCTCTATTTCATCGTCGTAGGCCGCGCCGAAAACACGGGCTTCTCCTATTCGTTCGCACGCAACAAGGCGGTCACCCGCGGCAACGGCCCCATCATCACGGATCACATCAATGCGGACATCACCATCAAGACGGCCAATCCCGCCTTGAAGGTCCATCCAATGTCCAACAGAGGCGAAAAACTGCCCGCCATCGCGTCCAAATACGAAGACGGCAGGCTCGTTTTCACCACTCCCGCCGACACCATCTACTACATCATCGAATAAATTTACTTGCATATTTCCGTAAATGCATTATTCTATAAGTAATTGAGTTTTGATTCCTATTGTCAACCAAGTCAAAAACAAACAACGGAGTAACACAATGGCTAAAGAAGAATTGGTGCGTTTTGGCATCCTCGGCGCGGGCAGCATCGCTTTGTTCCGCCACGCTCTCGAACTCTCTCAGAACCCCTACGCGAAACTCGTCGCCGTCTATGATCCGATCAAGTCACGCGCCGAATACCTCTCCAGCCTGTACCATGTTCCAGTTGTCGATAGCGAAGAGGCCATTATCAACAACAAGAACATCGACGCCGTCTGCGTCTGCACGCCCAACAGCGAGCATGCCCGCCTGACGATCGCCTGCCTGAAGGCCGGCAAGGACGTCCTCTGCGAGAAGCCGATGGCCACCAATCTCGAAGACGCCTCCAAGATGATCCTCACGGCTGAAAAGCTCGGCCGCAAGCTCATGATCGGCCACAACCAGTGCCTCATGTCCCCCCACCTCAAGGCCAAGAAGCTCCTCCAGGAAGGCGTCATCGGCAAAGTCATGACCTTCCGCACGGCATTCGGCCACGGCGGCCCCGAAACATGGTCGCAGGACAAAGGCCCCCACACCTGGTTCTTCAAGAAGGAAAAAGCCTACGTCGGCTGCATGGGCGATCTCGGCGTCCACAAGTGCTATCTGATCCCATGGCTGCTCGGCACCGACATCGTCGAAGCCGCCTCCTTCGTCGCCACAATGGACAAGAAGAACGAAAAAGGCCAGCCCATCACCGTCGATGACAACGCGGTCTGCATCCTCAAGATGTCCGACGGCGTTCTCGGCCAGCTGACCGCCTCCTGGACCTACTACGGCCCCGAAGACAACATCACGACCATCTACGGCACGGAAGGCCGCATGATCCTCGGCGCGAATCCGGACTATCCCGTCGAAGTCTATCTTAAGAACGGCGAAGTCCAGAAGTACAAAGTCGGCGCCGTCGCCACAAACACCGTGCAGGTCAAATCCGGCATTCCGGATCTGTTCGTCGATTGCATTCTCGACGACATCAAGCCTCCGTTCGACGGCATCAAAGGCTACAAGGCCCTCGCCGCCGTCGTGGCCTGCCTCGAATCCAACGAAACAGGTAAGATCTGCAAGGTTCACAACGACCTCATGCCGGTGAAGGTTGACGTCGCTCCCGCCGCCGCGAAGAAGCCTGCTCCCGCAAAGAAAGCTCCCGCGAAGAAAGCGGCCGCCAAGAAAGCTCCCGCGAAGAAGAAATAAGTAGTTGTTAAGTTCCAAGGCCGTTGGAAAAGACTTCTTCCAACGGCCTTTTTCTTCTGTATCTTTTTACGTCTCCTTCCATCCCTTTAATCGCTTTTGTCCCTAAAACCACGCATTGCTTTAAGCATTCTGCTTTCTGCTTTTAGCTAGACTAACCACTAACCACTAACCACTAATCACTAATTTCCATGGCATTTTTAGACGAAAACTATCTTCTCTGCGGCGATGAATCCAAGAAGCTCTACGCCGCCGTCAAAGACCTCCCCATCATTGACGCACACAACCACTGCGACGTCAAGGCCCTCGCCGAAGACCGCAATTTCACTGATTTGTGGGATGCCGAGGCCGCCACGGACCACTACGTCTGGGAAGTCCTCCGCAAATCCGGCGTTCCGGAATATCTGCTGACCGGCAAAGACGCCTCCAACCATGACAAATGGATCGCCATGGCCGCCGCCTTCGAAAAGGTCGCAGGCAACCCGACCTACGAATGGATCCATCTGGATCTGAAACGCCGCCTCGGCATCGACGAACTCATAACCGCCGAAAACGCCGAAGCCATCTGGGAAAAATCAAAAGCCGTTCTCGCGAAAAAGGAATTCTCCCAGCAGAATCTCATCAAGCAGATGAACGTCGAAGCCATGTGCTCCACCGACGATCCCGCCGACACGCTCGAATACCATCAGGCCCTCCAGAAATCACAGTTGAAAGGCATCGTCCATCCGACGTTCCGCCCCGACAAGGCCATGAACATCTTCAAGCCGGACTTCGCGGACTACGTCAAGACGCTCGGAAATCGTTGGAACATCGCCATCAAGACAATCGACGACCTGCTCGCCGCCTTGAAGGCCGCCCATGATTTCTTCGCCGAAAACGGCTGTGTCGCCTCCGACCATGGCGTCGCCGTTCCCTACGGTCTGCAAATCCAAAAGCAGGACGCGGAGGCCGTCTTCCAGAAAGCCCTCGCCCGCAAGCCGTTGACAGAGGCCGAAACCGTCGCCTACATGTCCTACATCTTCAACGAAGTCGCCGAAATGGACGCCCAGAAAGGATGGGTCTTCCAGATCCACATCGGCGCCGTACGCGACGTGCGCGACTCCCTCTACACCAGCCTCGGC
>JAGCSE010000021.1 GCA_017964325.1 Victivallales bacterium
CTTCTAGAGCTTCTAGAGCCGCTAGAGCTTCTAGCTCAACTCCTTATTAATGGATATCCAGCTTTCGAGGCTCGGTTCAACGCGTATTTCCAAAAACATCGGCACATGGCGCAACTGACCTAGTTTCCACGCCATAAAGAACGAACTCAACGAAATATACTGCCCGAAAAGCTCATGCAATGGGCAGTGGTTTTCCGCTTTGTCGCCTTTCCAAACCGCCACCTGATGCAGATGGCAGCCCGTCAACATCCGCCCCATCTCCACATACCATTCGCTGACGTTGAAACGACTCGCATACCATGAATTGTTCCGCGCATGGCCGATGTCGAGATGGAAGCCTATCTTGTCGTAATCCATCCGCCGAATCAATGCCTCAATCCATGTGCGGCATTCTTCGGGAGTGTAGCCGTAGCCGCGGTTTGCGTCAATCTTCTCGCCGCGAACCATGTGCATATTCTCCACGGAAATCGTTATGCCAGCCATCTTAAGCGGTTCCAATCCAGCCATGTAGGCATCCAAAAGCTGTTCGCGGAATTTTCCCACGACTTTTCCCACGGAATGCTTGCTCGGCACATGAACCGTCACTGCATTGCAACCAAGCTCCACCGCCATCTGCGAGGCATCCTTCAACGCCTCCACACCGACAATCCCTTCACCTGTCTCATCCGACACGATGTTCGGCGCGTGCAACGACAACCATTTGCCGCCCAACGTCCTCCATTCCTTCAAAAGTGCTTTCACGTCATCCAATTCCAACTTGCTGGTCGGTTCATAACGTATTTCCACACAGGGGATTCTGTATTCGATGGCTGATTTCAGGCCGCCAATCGTGTCCGCCATGCAGGAAATGCCCAGATGCTCCAAAAAGTCTTCGCGTTCCTCCTGCGGCCATTCCAGTGGAGTCGCAAATTGGCAAGGCACGTCTTCGCGTTCCCAAGTCGTTCCATTCCAAGTCAATATCACTAAACATGGTGGACCTCCGATGGCCTTGTCGGGATCAAGTCCACGCACGACGGGGTAGTGGTCATCGTATGTATCACGATGTTTGTGTCCGCTGATAAGGCAATTGATGACGCCATTTTCAATAAAATGGTCGAGCCACAATTGTTCGTCGATGGACATCGTGAAAATCGGACAGTGCGTGACAGCCAACAGATTTTTTTCTCCCGCCGCCTCAAGTGATTGCAGAAACGCCCTCGAATCATCCGAAAGGCTGATGCGTGAATTGTCTAAAATAATCACGTTTTCGAGACGTTGATTGGCATTCATCAGTTCCAGCACGGCATTTCGGTTGGCGGCTGTCCGTAGCTCCGCATTGCCAGGAGCGTTCAAAAATGGAAGTCCCACAGCCTTCAGCTTATCAATGAGTCGCCGTGCCGCGCCGATCGTCCCCATGGCCGTCATGTCACCTGCGCCGACAATCAGCTCGACACTGCGTCGTTTCGCTTCCGCCAACGCCCAATCGAACACTAGTTCCTTAACCGTATCCGTTCGTTCCGGCAGGTGCATATCAGCCAGAATCGCCACCTTTTTAATGCTCATATTCCAAACCTTTCATTTCCATTGAAAACTATCCATCCGTGCCGTATGGATACTCCCTTCTGGCCCTTTGCCATAATTTTCCTCGCTTGATTGATAGCAGATGCGCTTTCATCATTTATATTATAACCGATAAACTTTGTCTTCGCAACGAACAAAACAACAAATCTCATGTCAAACAGCCCAATAGCAGCAACAAAAATACGTTTTTCACCAAGAGGAACCTATTTTGTCGCCCGCTGTCAAAACGGCTGGAATGTCCTGGTTGCCGAAGAATGGAGTGATTTCGCGCCGTTTCATGACCTCGACGCATGGATGAAGGAGCCTTCGTCCGAAACCGTCAAAGATACGCCATGCCGCATAATCATCAAAACATCAACACCTAACGGCGTCATCTACACAAAGTATATGCGCGCCCAAAACGATGGAGTCATTAAAAAACACGAAATCTTCCCGAAGTTGAAATGGACTCTCGCCCCCTCAAGGGCGCAACGGATTCTCAAAACGACGGACGCCATGCGCGCCCTCGGCCATCCATGCCCCGCCCCCCTCCTCGGAGCCAGAAAGCGCGGGGCATTCGGATATCCGACGGAAATCTTCATCGCTTCGGAAATCACGCTCCCAACGGCGGAAGACGACTTCTACAAAAGAAGCGAACAGGACCGCCCCGAACTCATCAGACTCTGCGGAAGACGGCTTGCCGCCCTCCACCGCGATGGCTTCATCCATGGGGATTTCCTCCCCAGAAACGTCTGCCCAGACTGGAAAAACGACACAATTTTCTATTTGGACAACGACCGCACGAAACAGCACGCCATCCCAATGCCGTTCTTTCTCAAACGCAGAAACTTAGCGCAGTTCTCCTTCAACCTCTATCTGCTGGCCGAACAACCAGTCGAACCGCTGATAGCGGAACTCGTCGGCGCATACGCGGCCGAACTCGAATGGAGCGACAAAAGGCGAACTACCGAAACGGCCGTCATCACACGGCAGGTCAATCTGCGCTGGGAAAAGCACAAAACTGGCGAACTCAGCCGCAAACATCTACAATCCAAACAACTATGATTTGCGATATCTGCAAGAAAAACACAGCCATCATCCACATCCAGGAAATCGGCCCCAACGGAAAGCATACGCTTAATCTCTGCTCGAAATGCGCCATCACGCGCTTTTTCGGGGAGAACGGCGCGTCGTCAAGACTTGACCAACTCCTAAAAGAGCTTTCGCAAAGCCTTTCCAATCCAGAGGCCTTGTCGGCCATTATGTCTCAGTTCGGAAAGCACAAAGGGCTGTTCCAGGCACTTGACGACCATTCGTCCCAAACGCAATGCCCGCGTTGCGGCTGCACATGGGAGGACATCAAACGCACTCGGCAAATCGGTTGTGAAGCTTGCTTCGAAACATTCCATGACAAGATGGCGGGCGTCCTCGAAAACATCAACAATGTCATCTGGGACAACTACGAAAAGAATGTCCAGCAAGATGACGTTAATTTTGAGGACGACGAGGAAAAGGACATTGAGAAATCCGTCAGCCAACGAGACTTGCAGTTTGAAATCGAACGCCTCAACCGAGAGCTCGCCTGCGCTGTCAAAGAAGAAAATTACGAACGTGCCGCCAGGCTCCGCGACCTCATCGCCGAATTCAATCCCGTCAACTTCCCCGAACAATCCGAGTAAAATATGCCAATTGACTGGTTCGAATCCATTTCCAAAACGCCGTCTCCCTGGCTTCCATCCCTCGAAAGCACGGCGCCGCAGATACTTTTATCGACTTCTGTAACAGTCGTACGAAATATCCACGGCTTGGCTTTTCCGCCTTTCCACGGCAAAATTGAAGATGCAAGCGAAGCCCAACTGCTCGCGTTCCATGCCTTGAAAAACCTGCCCGTCTTCATGAATGCCGCCGTTTACAACACAAAGGAGCTCACACCAAGCCAGAAGCGGCTTCTCGTCCGCCGCGGTCTTGCTTCCGAAGAATTCCTCGCCGCAGCGGATTACCGTGCGATTCTCATCACACCAGACGAATCAGCCATCGCCCGCATAAATGATCAAAATCACATCGAAATCCTCCTGCAACGGAAAGGCAACTGCCCAAGACAGCTCGTCGGACACGCCATGAACCTGATGAAACAACTCGACGATTCGCTCGATTTCGCCAAAGATTCTGTTTTCGGATACTTATGCACGAATTTCGACCAAATCGGCAACGGGATGTTCATCCAGTTGCACACGCACCTCCCCGCCATCGTCCTGCACGGTTACGGGGCAAACGCCGTATCGGCGGCAGAAGAACTGCATCTCCAAATCGAAAACGACCAGATGGCCCAGCAGAAGCATGACGCACTCATCTTCAAGTTGCACACCCGTATGGCGACCTCCCCCAATCCAGCCGTCACTGCCGCGAGGATGGACGATTTCGCAAAACGACTCGAAAACCATGAACTGGACGCCCGCCGCAACCTCCGCGAAGGCCCATACAAGGCTAGTCTTCTTGATTTCTTCGGGCGTGCAAAAGGGCTTGTCACATATGCTTACAGACTTACCGCTTCTGAAGTGCGGCGAATCCTCTCCGCCTGTTGGCTCGCCGCCGAAATGGGAGTTATTCCAGAAGAGGCAAGAAATATTGCCATCAAGCTGTTCGACACGTTCGACGAAACTGAAATGAAACACGACGAAGCCAACGGAACCATCGAAAGCGGCGAAGAAAGGGCCGTCTTCCTCCGAGATGTGCTCGGACAATACATGAAATAACCATACGTGCTAGCGCACAATACGTTAACCATCATTACACTACACATTTAGATACGAACATGTCCAACAACGAAGACCCAACCGCAAAATTCACGCCCAGCGCACAGCAAGTTCTCGGCCTCGCAAGACGAGAGGCGAAGGAACTTGGACACGGCTCAATCGACTCAAAGCACATCCTTCTCGGCCTGCTGAAGCAAGGTCGCGGTCCTGCTGCGTCAACCCTCCAAAAGCTTGGCATTACATACGTTAGTGTCCGAAAGCAAATCTCCATGACAGGCGGAAACCCTGAATCGGATATGCAGGTGGAGGGCGAACTCCCATGGGCACCCGAAGCCAAACAGATTTTTGAGGCCGCCTACAAGGAGGCAAAGATGCTCTCTTTTGACTACATCGGCACGGATCATCTCCTCCTCGGCATCATCAAAAATCCGTACTGCCAGGCAAACCAGATTCTCATCCAGCTTGACGTCGATACCGCCGCCATCCGTCTGGATTTGATTAAAGCCTTGGACCCCACATATATGCCGCCGCTTGAAAACGAAGACGATGACGAAAAGGGGGAGGAAAAAGAAGACGATGACTCGCCATTTCCCAATTTCGATTCCGACTCCGACGACGAATCCGAAAAGTGCCCCGCCCTCAAGGCGTTCGGCCGCAACCTCTCCGAAATGGCAGCCCATCACAAAATCGACCCCGTCATCGGCCGCGACAAGGAAATCCAGCGGGTCATCCACATCATCTGCCGCCGCACGAAGAACAATCCCGTGTTGCTTGGTGAAGCGGGTGTCGGCAAGACGGCCATTGTCGAAGGACTGGCGTTGGCCATCCACGCCAGACAGGTTCCAGAAAATCTTCTTGGTCATCAAGTCATAGCCCTTGATTTGACGTTACTTGTGGCAGGAACCAAATACCGCGGCCAATTTGAGGAACGCCTGAAATCCGTCATGGACGAACTGCGCCGTTCCAAGAAGATCATCCTTTTCTTGGACGAATTGCATACCATTGTGGGAGCTGGCGGCGCAGAGGGCGCCATGGATGCCTCCAACATTTTGAAGCCCGCCCTCGCGCGCGGCGAAATCCAGTGCATCGGCGCCACCACGCTCAACGAATACAAAAAGAGCATCGAAAAGGACGCCGCGCTAGAACGCCGTTTCCAAACTGTCATCGTCCAGCCGCCCTCCAAAGATGAAGCCTTCGAAATCCTTAAAGGCCTCGCTCCCAAATACGAAGAGCACCATCATATCAAATACAGTGAAGAAGCTCTCCACGAAGCCGTCTGGCTCTCGGATCGCTACATCACGGCGCGTTATCTTCCTGACAAGGCGATCGACGTCATCGATGAAGCGGGCTCCCGCGCACGTCTTGAGACGATGGTCGCCCCCCCGAACCTCCATGAGCTCGAAGAACAGTTGGCGAACGCCTCCGCAGAAAAGAACAAGGCCATCGAAAAGCAATACTATGAACAGGCCCAGACCTATCGAAATCTCGAAAAATCCATTACCGCCCAAATCAATGCCATCCGCGAAGAATGGCAGGCCAAACAGAACGACAACATGAAAGTCATCGACGTCGATGACATCCGTACCGTCATTTCGACCATGACGGGCATCCCGCTGACTCGTGTGCAGGAAAAGGAGACGGAAAAACTAATCCGCATGGAGGAGGAGCTTTCCAAAGTCGTCATCGGGCAGGATCAGGCCGTCAAGACAATCTCCCGTGCCTTGCGCCGTTCGCGGGCGGATTTGAAGGATCCGCGCCGTCCTATCGGTTCATTCTTCTTCCTCGGCCCCACGGGCGTCGGCAAGACGTATCTCGCCAAGTGCCTCGCGGAGTTCATGTTCGGCGATCCTGATGCGTTGATCCGCATCGATATGTCCGAATACATGGAGAAATACAACGTCTCCCGCATGATCGGCTCTTCGCCAGGCTACGTCGGCTATGAGGAAGGCGGCCAGTTGACGGAACGCGTCCGCCGCCGCCCCTACTCCGTCGTCCTGTTCGACGAACTCGAAAAGGCCCATCCTGACGTCTCCAACATCCTTCTCCAAATCCTTGAAGAAGGCCAACTTACGGACGGTCTCGGCCATACCGTCAATTTCCGTAATACCATCATCGTCATGACCTCCAACGTCGGCGCCCAGCAGCTCAGCAAGCCGCTCACGCTCGGCTTCCGCAGCGCAACCAACACGGCTGACGACGATTACGAAAAAATGCGCGAACGCCTGGAAGAAGCCGCAAAACGGCAGTTCCGCCCGGAATTCCTCAACCGCCTCGATGAAATCGTCGTCTTCCGCGAACTTGGCCGCGATGACATTCGCAAGATCATCGACTGCGAAATCGAGAAGATCGCCCAGCGCCTCAAGGCAAAAGGCGGCACGCTCAATCTCCCGCAGGAAGCCTACGACTTCATCATAGACCAAGGCTTCAAGCCCGAAAGCGGCGCACGCCAAATCCGCCGTGTCATCGAACGCTACATCGAAGATCCGCTAGCAGAGGAAATCCTCACCAACCCGCCACCGCCGCTCTTCACGGCAGATGCCACCTATAATCCTGAAAACAAAAAACTTACATTCACCCTTAAGCCTTCGGAAGCGTAAATGTCCTTTCAACTGACGTACAGCCGTGCAGGAGAAAGCCACGCCGAATCCCTCAAACGAAAGGAGACCCGGCTCGTGGACGAACTCCCCTACGCCCTGTCCGTCGCTGGAATGAAAGGAAAAGCAACGACGATCGCGACGATAAGTCAAGGAAAAGACGGTCGTTACGAAATTGCTCCCTCCAAGGGGGGAAACGTTTCCGTCAACGGTGCCCCGCTCAAAGAGAAGACTCGCATCATGAGCGGAGACGCCATCCAGACGGACACGCAAATCATCCGTTTCTACGCCGTCATCCCCCCTGCACGCCAATCATGGCAATCGAAAACGTTGGGGGGCATGGCACGAGCCTCCCTCGCCTTGCTTTTCGCTTTGCAACTTACTCTTATGCTGTGGCTTCCGAGACAATTATCGGATTCGCGGATATGGGACGGAGCCGCCGCCAAGCAGAAAATCACCCGCACGATGGACGAAACACGGCAGCGCATCGCCAAAATCCTTAAAAAAGAAGTCGAAAAACAGACTCCAAGCACTGCAAAACAGATTACAAAGGAAGTCGAAAAGCAGACGGCAGGCATCACCAAACTGCTTGTTTCCGAAATCGCCTTGGATCTCGAAGAACGTTCCTCTTACCTTCGTACAAACGAAACCAAGCTCTCCCGATCGCAGCGAAAGCGCATGATGGAAGACCTTTCCAAACTCAACAGTCTCCTCGACGATATCGAAAACGGTCTCGAAATCCCTGAAATTCCAAGCCCTGATATCGACAACGCCGTCAAGGCTACCATTGACAAATACACCAGCAAGTAACCACCCATGCCCAATCTCCTCACGTACATCCAAAAGTTCAACCAGCTCGAAGTCGCTGTCGTCGGCGATCTTATGATGGACAAATACACGTTCGGCCGCGCCACTCGCATCTCGCAGGAGGCCCCCGTGCCCGTCGTCTGTGTTGACCGCCAGAATGCCGTGCCGGGCGGCGCGGCAAACGTAGCATTGAATCTCCTTTCCCTCCACGCCAAAGCTGACGTGTTCGGAGTCGTCGGACAGGACAAGGAGGGCGGCGAATTGACGAATCTTTTGAAAGACGCGGGAGCCGACACGGACGGAATCATCGCCGTCCCTCAACGGCAAACCACCGTCAAAACACGCGTATTCGCCTCCCATCAGCAGGTCGTCAGAATCGACGTTGAAGACACATCGGATTTGCAAGAAGCGTATCAGACGCAACTTCTGCAAAAGCTGGAGGCACGTCTCCAAACCGCCAAACTCGATGCAGTCATCATGGAAGACTATGCAAAGGGAGTTTTCACACGTTCCTTTATGGAAAACATTTCCGCTCTCGCCGCGAAATACAATGTCCCGCTCATGCTAGACCCGCACCCCACGCATCCCTTTGATGTTAAAGGCATTCGCCTCATGACGCCCAATCGCCAGGAAGCCTTCACTCTTGCAGGTAAAACATTGACGAAAGAGACGGGAAATCCCCTGACAGATGCCCCGTTGCTGGAAATCGGAAAACTCCTTAACCAACGTTGGGACAATGACATCTTGAACATCACGCTCGGTGGTGAAGGCATGGCCATCTTCCTAGGCGGCTCTTCAGTGCCATTGCATATTCCCACAAAAGCCCGCAAGGTTTTCGACGTATCTGGAGCGGGCGACACGGTCATGGCCGCCATGACGCTCGCCATTCTTGCGGGAGCCACGCCGCAGGAGGCCGCGCAAATCGCCAACTATGCGGCGGGCATCGTCGTCGGCATCGTCGGCACAGCCGCCATCCAGCAGGAAGCCCTCGTTGCCGCCATCAAACAAGAAGCCATCCTGAACGCCATCGAAAACAATCCCGAACTCTCGAACGCAATCAAAAAATAGATTATATTACTTTATTATATAGAATAATACCATACTGTACCAACCACCAATCATTAGCATTAATCATTAATCATTATAAAACATGAACAAAATCATCGCCGTCATACCCGCTCGTTACGCATCGTCAAGATTCCCTGGAAAGCCGCTGGCCCTCATCGCCGGCGTCTCCATGATTCAACGTTGCTATGAAAACACTTGCAAATGCGACCGTTTCGACCAAGTCATCGTCGCGACGGACGACCAGCGCATTTTCGACCATGTCGTCTCCTTCGGCGGCAAGGCCGTCATGACCTCCCCGAACCACCAGACTGGCACGGATCGCATTGCGGAGGCCATCCAGAACATCGACGCCGATCTCATCGTCAACGTGCAGGGCGACGAACCGATGATTCCAGCAGACGTTCTCAACCGCCTCATCGACGCGATGCTCGAATCCAACGCCGACATGGGCACCGCCGCCGTCCCGTTTGATGAAGCGGGAGCCGACCCAACCAGCCCGAACGCCGTCAAAGTCGTTTTGGACAAACGCGGCTTCGCCCTCTATTTCAGCCGTTCGCTCATCCCATACCCACGTCAAGGCGGCATTCCCGTCGAACCGCTTCTCCATTGGGGCCTTTACGCTTATACGCGCAAGTTCCTCGAACAGTTCGTCAAATGGCCGCAAAGCCCTCTTGAACAATGCGAAAAGCTCGAACAGCTCCGCGCTCTCGAAAACGGCGCACGCATCATGGTCATCAAAGCCCACCATCGTTCCATCGGCGTCGATACGCCCGAAGACCTTGCCGCCGCTGAAAAATTCTATCTTGAATCCCTTTCAAAATAACGGAAACATACTATGGATGCTTTCAATCTAACGAACACAATAAAAATCGGAGACGGCCAGCCGCTCGTCATTCTCGCCGGCCCATGCGTCGCAGAATCATTGGACATCTGCCGCACCATCGCCGAACAGGCCATGACCGCCTGCCAGAAGCTCAACCTCCCGTACGTCTTCAAGGCATCATTCGACAAAGCGAACCGCACGTCCATCAACTCCTTCCGCGGCAACGGTATCGAAAAGGGATTGGAGATTCTCGCCGCCGTCAAACGCGAGTTCGGCTGCCCTGTCGTGACAGACGTCCACGAGCCCGAACAATGCGCCATCGCGGCGGAAGTCGTTGACATCCTGCAAATTCCAGCCTTTCTCTGCCGCCAGACGGACCTGTTGCTTGCCGCAGCAAAAACAGGCAAGCCCGTCAACGTCAAGAAAGGACAATTCCTCGCGCCGGAAGACATGAAGCAAATCGTCGGCAAAATCACATCCGTGGGCAATGAACGCATCATGCTGACGGAACGTGGCGCAAGCTTCGGCTACCACCGCCTCGTCGTCGATATGCCTGGACTCGTCATCATGAAGAACCTCGGCAAGCCTGTGATTTTCGATGCGACGCATTCCGTCCAGCTTCCTGGCGGGCAGGGCACGTCTTCCGGCGGCAACCGCGAATTCGTCGCACCGCTAGCCCGCGCCGCCGCCGCCGTCGGCATCGACGGACTCTTCCTCGAAACCCACCCCGAGCCGGAAAAAGCTCTCTCAGACGGTGCCAACTCCTTGCCAACGGCTCAGTTATACAATCTGCTCTCAATCGTAAAGGACATCCATGGACTGGTCAAAAAAATGTAAAAACATCAAGGCTGTCGTGTTCGACATCGATGGCACTATCACGGATGGCCGCATTGGATACGGTTGCGGCTCCGACGACATGATCAAATTTTTCTCCGCCAAGGACGGTCTTGCATTCCGAATGTGCCGTCAGTTCGGCATCAAGACGGCCGCCCTCACGGCTCGTGGCGACAAGGCAAACACAAAACGCCTCACCAGCCTCCATTGCGATCTCATCAAAGACCGCTGCATCACCAAAGGCGAAGGCCTTCAGGAAATCGCCTCTTTCTTCGACATCCAGCCGGAAAACTGCATGATGATCGGAGACGATTTCTTCGACCTGCCCGCGTTCGCCATCTGCGGAATCTCTGTCGCCGTCGCAGATGCCGCGCCGGAAGTCCGTGATTTGGCGGACTGGGTCACAGAAGCCAAAGGCGGTTGCGGAGCCCTCCGCGAAGCCGTCGAACGCCTCCTTAAATCCCGCGATGAATGGAAAGATTTCATCAAGCCTTACTACGACCTTTTCAAAAAATAATAATCATGAAACGCATCGGAGCCGCCATCCTGTTCATTTTCATCTCTTTGCACGCATACTGCGCGGAATGGGACCTAGGGCAGAACGGCAATGTCTCCCTCTTCGATTTCAAATCCTGCGGCTATGACGATCAAAACCAGCTCGCCTGGCAGATCATGGGCCGTAAAGCCTCCGTCCGTGGAGCCATCACGACCATTGAAGGCTGCAAACTCGTCTTCTTCCATCAACAAGGCAAAAAGGAAAACACCGCCTTCATCAAGCCTGATGAATCAGGAAAAATCAGACTCTTGCTCGAAACCCACTCCTGTGATTTCAACTATGCCATGGGTGAAGTAAAAAGCGACCAACCAATCACCATCACATTAGGAAACGACGTCTCTATGTCTGGAGTCGGTTTCGATGTAGATATCGCACGCCATGTCATCCTCCTTCGCTCCACCGTCAATCTCAAGCTCAAACTCGACAAGAAAACCCAAAAAGCCCTCAAAATAGGACCTCTGAAATGATACGTTTCTTTCACAAGTTTCTTCCAATCATAGCCTTCTGTTTTCTGTTTCCCGTCATGGCCACCGCTGATGAATCTGCGTTTAAGCCAGAAGAAGAGGAGCAACAGGATGAACTCGTCATCTCGGCCGATCGTATGGAACTGCAGCTCGACGGCAAGACCGTTGAATTGACAGGCAATGTCCGTGTCGAAGACTCCAACATGAGCCTCACCGCCCTCAAAATGATAGTATATCTCACGGAAGCCGAAAAGAAAGAAGAAAAAGAGGACGGAAAAAAAGAAGACGATGAAAATAAAGACGACAGTGAGTATTCCAATATGAAATTGCAGCGCATCATAGCCGAAGGAGAAGTCAAGCTCCGCAAGCTCGACGGCACCGAATCCGCCATGGGAGAACGGGCCGTCTATGACGCAAAGGACGATACCATCATCATGACAGGCAATTGCTCCATCATTCAAGGCAAGAATACAATGAACGGCGACAAAGTCATTTACAATCGCCAGAAAGGTCATATCGACATCCAGAAGCCGCGTCTCACAATCCAAATCGACAAGAAAGGCAACAAAAACAGCGGCGCACTCGGAAACCTTTTCTCGCCAAAGGATGAACAAGACAAAAAAGATGAAAAAAAAGATGTGAAGCCAAAAGATGACAAAAAAGCCGACGGCAAGACAAAAGATGACACCCAGGCAAATAAAGACGAAAAAACAACGGACGAAAAATGACGGCTCTCCTCAAAGCGGAAAATTTAGTTAAAATCTATGGGAACCGATGCGTCGTCAACCATGTCTCATTGGAAGTCGCCCCTGGTGAAGTCGTCGGCCTCCTCGGCCCGAACGGCGCAGGAAAGACGACGTCGTTCTACATGATTGTCGGACTCATCGACCCGAACGAAGGCACCATCCTTTTTGACGGTCACGATGTCTCCCGCCTCGCCATGTACGAACGGGCCCGCCTCGGCATGGGATATCTTGCACAAGAGCCATCCATTTTCCGTAAGCTTACCGTTGAAGAAAATGTGCTTGCAGTGCTGGAATCACTTGAACTTGGCGCAAAAGAGCGTAAATTGAGATTGGAGGAGCTGCTGAACGAGCTCCAACTGACAAAACTGGCAAAACAAAAGGCATTCACTTTAAGTGGAGGCGAACGAAGAAGACTGGAAATCACACGCGCCCTCGCCACAAATCCGAAATTCATCATGCTCGATGAACCATTCGGAGGCGTGGATCCGATCAACGTCAACGAAGTGCAGAAAATCATTGCAAACCTCCGAGACAGAGGTCTCGGAATCTTGATTACAGACCACAATGTTCGTGAAACTCTGGCAGTTGTCGATAGGGCGTATCTGATTTGCAACGGCGAAATCCTCTTCGCGGGAAGCGGTGAACAACTGCTCCACGACGAAAAGGCACGCCAGGTCTATCTCGGCCCTTCATTCAACACATGACGCAAACTGCGTCAGGCAACCCAAAAACAAGGAGGTCAAAACATGGAAATTATCGTCAGTGCAAAACATTATGAAATTGACGACGAACTCAAGACTCTCGCCGATACCTTGACGAAGAAACTTGAATCCGAATTCGAACTCCAAAAACTGACATCCCTCAGAATTGTCTTCTCCACAGAACGCAACTGGCATGTCGCCGAAGCACTTCTGAACGGCAAACGCCTAACACTCAACGCAAAAGCCGTCAGCAACGACATGCGGCAATCACTCGCCAAGCTCATCGAAAAACTTGAAAAGCAATTGAGACGCTACATTGAGAAGACCAAGACGACCGCCACCAAGGCCGATCCGGAAAAGAAGGAGAAAATCTGGACCTCCGCCGAACTCGTCGAAGAGAACGAAACCGCCGAATTCATCGAAGATGTCATCGAATAAATAAACCAGACCAGCACCTCTAGAGCCTCTAGCGCTTCTAGAGCTTCTAGATCTTCTAGCGCCTCTAGCGCCTCTAGCGTTTCTAGAGCCTCTAGCGCTTCTAGATCTTCTAGAGCCTCTAGCCTACCCAATCATCGCCCGCCGCCGCACGCAACGGCGGGCGTTTTTCACGAGAATTGTGAATTGTGAATTAGGAAAAAACATGAACATCCTAGTCATCGATGCACATGGTGGCGGACTTGGCAAGCAGCTTGTGACTGCCTTGCGCAAGTCATTTCCTGACATGGACATAACGGCTGTCGGCACGAACACTGCGGCGACCGCCGTCATGTTGAAGGCGGGAGCCACCCACGCGGCGACCGGTGAAAACGCCATCATTGTCGGCTGCCGCAAGGCGGATGTCATTGTCGGGCCGCTGGCCATTGTCATCGCGGATTCCATGTACGGCGAAATCACGCCAGCCATGGCGCTGGCCGTTGCACAAAGCAATGCCAGAAGGATACTTATTCCCTTCAACCATTGTGACAACATCGTCGTCGGCATCCATGACTACAATATCACGTCTCTCATCCAAGAAGCCATAGACGAACTGCATAAGCTAAACGCCTAAAGCTCAAAGCTTAAACCTGCGTCTCTGCGTTAAAATCCCTACGCCTCCCTCCTCTCTGTGCCTTTTTAAATCAACTCTCTTGGATCTCGCGGCTTCTCTCTTTGCTGTTCTCTGAAAGGTTTGGGAGTTTCCACGGGGTCATCATCATCGATTTTCTCATTGGAATCATGCTTGGGTTCGGGCAACGGCTCCACAGATTCTTCGTTGTATTCTTCATACTGTTCAATTCTAGTTCCATTATTTAATAAATTATCAAACAATTCATGGAATTGGTCATTAAAAACAGTTGAAAACAGAATCTGCAATATCAGCATGATAAGTGGCAGAATGCCCAGAATGATTCCTGCCCAAGCGTATCCTCTGCCTTCCAGCCGCCCCTCGGAATTCTTGATTTCATTCAATCCCATAATTCCAAAAACAACGGCGACAATACTGCAAATATTGCAACAGCAAATTCCTGCAATCGCCAGCCAAAGAGAGTTCTTCGCATTTTCGCTGATGGCGGCAGGCCCCGAGTAATAATCATCCCATCCCGACATGACTGGCGGCATATTCGATGGAGGCGGCGTGGTACCGTTAGATGTCGGAATAGCTGTCGGCGGAGGATTCGACATGGAATGTCGAATCACCACAGGCTTCTGGCAATGGGGGCACATAGAGGTCTTCCCTTCCCATTCGTCCTGTGCGCCTATTGGCTTCCCGCAATGCGGGCAGTTGAAAACAAAAACTCCCATTGTCAACTCCTGTAATCACTAACCACTAATCATCAGCCTCCACCCACTCGGCTCCTAGGATCCTAGGCTATAGCCACTTACAGCTCAATCCATTGTCCGCTTACCGCCGATCGTTTCACGGCGTCCATCACACGTTGGATTTTGACTCCCTGCTCAAGTCCAGGTTCCGCCTTCACGCCACGATTGACGCAGTCCATGAAATGGTACAGGCATTGGACATGGGCGCGAAGCCAACCGATTGTCGATTTCGTCGCAGGGAAGCATGACGGCGCTTCATATCGCTGTCCTGTATCAACCCGCGTCCAGCCGCGTACGCCGCCAATCGGCGAATCTGCCGCCCGAACATCATAGATTTCAAGATGATGCGGATCCATGGAATCGAAGCGAATCGCACCGAGCGTCCCATGCATCTCCAAGCGGATTTCATCTTCAGCGCCAGTCGCCAATTTCGTCGCTTCGACCGTCCCCTTCGCGCCGTTCTCCAATTCAACCATGGAGAACATCGCGTCTTCGCAATCGACAGGCAGCATGACGTTTGGCTCCGTCAGCGAACGCCGTTCGCCTACAGCGAGTTGTGTCATGGCTGACAACCGCTTGACATCGCCTAACATACACGTCGTCAAATCCAACGCATGGGAGCCCAAATCCGCCACAACTCCGCCGCCTGCGGCTTCGGAATACCGCCATTTCAACGGATTCTTCTGGTCGATGTTGCCCGAGTGCATGAACGAGCAGCGGAATTGCAGCGGCTTCCCGATGAAGCCTTCGTCAATCAACTGTTTCGCACGCAGCGTGCCAGGGAAGAAGCGAAGCTGCAACGTCATCTGGTGGATGCCCTTATACGATGGCAAAGCACGTTCGATCTCCTCCGCCTCCGCCAGCGTCACCGTCAGCGGCTTGTCGCAGTAAATGTGCTTTCCGTGCGCCATCGCGCTCAAAACCGCATCTTTATGGAAATTGTTGGGCGTGCAGATATGGACAACGTCGATGTCTGGATTTTCCGTGATTTCACGATAATCCGTGCAACCCTTCGCGTTCAGAAATTCGCCAGCCGCCGCCGCAGACTCCGCCTTGCTTGTGCAGACGTGCGTAATGGCCGTTTTGAACGGCAATTTTCCAAAGAAAAACGGCAGATTTTTGTGCGCAAACGCATGAACCTTGCCGATGTATCCGAAACCAATTATTCCAATGCGATATGTTTTCATCGTCTTTCCCTGTTTTTTCTGACCTTTCTTTCGTCTTACCGCTTTGCGGCTTTGTAATTATACATTATTTTAATCTGTTTTACCATAATGACAACTAAACGATTCAGTTTTTGCTGAATCCGACATGAAACATCGCACTCAAGAGGCCATTTATGTCAGAAATGCTCACCATGTTGCAGGGCGCCGTCGCCGGCCGCTCTCCAATTGTTTACATCTTCTCCCCTGAGGAGGAACGCATCCTGCGCGGCATCCGCGAAATCGCCGCCCAAAGCGGCGCTCCCGTCGTCACATGGTCATGTGTCCGCGGGCTTGACGGCGAAGACGCTTCCACACAGAATCCTGTCGAGGCCATCAAGACCATCATTGCCAAGGACATACGCGGCATGGTAGTCCTGTGCGACCTCGCGCCCTTCCTCAACGACAACAAGACCGTCCGCGCCATCCGCGAAGCCTACAACGACGGACGTTCCAAAAACGACCGCACCATCTTCCTCGTCTGTGCGGAAAATATTGTCCCTGAGGCCATTAAGAAGGAAATCCATTTTCTGGAAATTCCCACGCCCGACGAAAACGAAATTGTCGATATCATCAAGAAAACAGCCGCTGAAGACAGTTCGCTGAACATCCCGGAAGAAGCCATCCGCGAAATAACTCTTGCTCTTAAAGGCCTGACCGAAAACGAGATAGCATACGTTCTCCAACGAGCTTGCAAGAATAAGGAAAGCAACAAGGATGAAATTCTGGACGAAATCTTCAGCGAGAAGAAAAACGTCGTCAAGAAATCCGGCTTCCTCGAATTCTCACCGCCACGTTGGAAAATCGACAGCATTGGCGGCCTTGACAACCTGAAGCAATGGCTGTTCAAACGTCAGCACATGTTCACCCGCGAAGCCGTCGAAGCAGGCGTTCCCGTCCCCAAGGGACTGCTCATGATGGGTATTTCCGGTTGTGGTAAGTCACTTGCCGTCAAGACGATATCTTCTCTTTGGAACATCCCGATGTTCCGTCTGGATATGAACCTTGTCTTTTCTGGAATGTACGGTTCCCCTGAAGAGGCGTTCCACCGCGCCTTGAAGACCATCGAATCCGTCGCCCCCGCCGTCCTCTGGATCGATGAAATCGAAAACGCCCTCGGCTTGGACGATTCCGGCCAGCGGATCGCCTCCCACATCTTCTCGTCGTTCCTGACGTGGATGCAGGAGAAGCCGCCGCTGATTTTCATCGCCGCAACCGCCAACAAAATCCAGGCCCTCCCTGCCGAAGTCCTTCGTAAAGGGCGTTTTGACGAAGTTTTCTTCTGCGACCTCCCCTCCAAGGAAGAACGCGCCGACATCCTCAAAATCCATCTTCTCCGCAACAACGCGAATCCGGACGATTTCGATTTCAAGATGCTGCAGATCATGACCGAAGGCTGGAACGGCGCCGAAATCGAACAGGCCATCATCTCCGCACGCACAGAAGCCTACTACGAAAACCGCCCGTTCACACAGCGCGACCTCGAAAACGTCATGTCGCGAATCGTCCCGCTTTCCGACACCATGGAACAGCAGATCAAGGCGATCCGTTCATGGGCCTTCTCCCGCGCCACCCCCGCCTCCAAGTATGGAAAATCCGCCGCAAAACGTTAATGGGAGGAGCGCACTCCTGTGCGACTACATTGTAAAAGGAGTTCAATATGAGCATTCTTGAAGCATTGAAAACTCGTCGGACAATCCGCCTGTTCAAGCAAGTCAACGTCCCGTCTGACGACCTGCGCGACCTTTTGGAAGCCGCCAGACAGACCTCCTGCGCATGCAACAGTCAACTGCTGCGCTATGTCGTTGTCAAATCGTCGGATGATGTAAAAAAAGTATTCGAGCAGACCGCCTGGGCGGGTCTTGTCAAGCCGCGCCGCACGCCAGTCTGGGGCGTTTCCGCGCCAAACGCCTTCATCGCCGTCGTCGGTCCAACCGACGCTAATTCCATGACATACGCAGATGCTGGCGCGGCCATCCAGTCCATGCAGATGACCGCTTTCGAGAAAGGTCTCGGTTGCTGCTGGCTCGGCGCCATCAACCGACAGAACCTCCACGGCATTCTCGGACTGGCGGAAAAGCAGCAGGTCCTCTTCCTGCTCGCCGTCGGCGTTCCCGATGAAGCACCTGTATCCGAAGACGTTACAAATCCTGACGACGTCAAATACTATCTCGACGGCGACAACCGTCTCCACATCCCAAAACTGACTGTCGATTCCATCGCCAGATGGCTGTAACTCTCGATATTTGAATGATTTTGACACATGACTAAGCAAGAAGAAATCCAACGGCGGCGGACGTTCGCCATCATCTCCCATCCTGACGCCGGCAAGACGACGTTGACCGAAAAGCTCCTCCTCTACGGCGGAGCCCTCCAGCTCGCGGGCTCCGTCCGCGCCAAAAAGAATCAACGGAACACGACTTCCGACTGGATGGAAATCGAAAAGGAGCGCGGCATCTCCATTTCCTCCACTGTCTTGCAGTTTGAATACGAAGGCTATGTCATCAACCTGCTGGACACGCCTGGACACCGCGACTTTTCGGAGGACACCTACCGTGTTTTGACCGCCGTCGATTCCGTCATCATGGTCATCGACGCTGGCAAAGGTATTGAGGAGCGAACGCGCAAGTTGTTTGAAATCTGTAGGATGCGTGGTATTCCGATTTTCACGTTCATGAACAAAATGGACCGCCCCGCCATCAATCCGCTCGAACTTTTGGATGAACTTGAACACGATCTCGGCCTCAAGACCTTCCCCGTCACATGGCCTCTTGGCGATGGCCCAGATTTCAAAGGAGTCTATGACCGAATCAAAAAGGAGCTCCATGTATTCTCCAGCCAATCAGGCGGTGCCGCGAAAGCAGCCGAAACGCTCACTGGCACGGATGATCCTCGTTTAATGGAACTTATGGGGCCACAGCTTCTCTCCGAATGGCTCGAACAAGTCGAATTGCTCTCACTTGCAGGAGAAGACTTTGAGGTGGAAAAAGTCATCAGCGGTGAACTCACTCCCGTATTCTTCGGCTCCGCCATCAACAATTTCGGCGTGCAGCTCCTGCTCAACTATTTCGTCAAATACGGAATGCCGCCCGCGCCGCGCAAATCGTCGCTTGGGCTCATTCCCGTCGAACGCGACGATTTCTCTGGCTTTGTGTTCAAAATCCAAGCCAACATGGATCCCAACCATCGCGACAGTCTCTCCTTCATGCGTGTCTGCTCGGGCATTTTCGAGAAGGACATGACCGTCCACAACCCACGTGGCGGCAAGCCGTTGCGACTCTCCTACCCGCAGAAGCTCTTTGGACAGGACCGTGAAACCGTCGAAACCGCCTATCCAGGCGACATCGTCGGCCTTGTCTCTCACGGCAATTTCCGCATCGGCGACACGTTGACGAACATCCCGAATCTCGTCTTCAATGAAATCCCGCGCTTCCCGCCTGAAGTATTCTGCTATCTGCACAACACCGCGCCATCAAAATATAAGCAATTCCAAGACGGTTTGGAGCAACTCCTCAATGAAGGCGTCATCCAATATTTCCAGATGGTCGGAACCATCCAGAAAACCGTCCTGCTCGGAGCGGTCGGACAATTGCAGTTTGAAGTTGTAAAACACCGCTTGGAAACAGAATATGCCGCTGAATGCCGTCTGGAGGAATCTCCCTTCACGGAAGTCCGCTGGCTACCGCTTAATAGCGATCCGGAAGATTTCAAAGGCATGTATCTCGGCTCCAACGTCCGCCTCGCAACGGACAACGATGGACAGCTTGTCCTCCTCTTCCCAGACGAATGGGCCGTCAACTATTTCGCTGAAAAGAACGAAGGCATTGAACTCATCAAACACTCGCCGCTCCAAGGAGACACCATCTAATTAATAATTCATAATTAATAATTAATAATTCATAATTCATAATTCATAATTTACAATTAAAAAAATAATAATTCATAGACGGGACTCTCAAAAGTCTTCAAGTGTGTGTTTTTCCACCCCCCGTAGGGGCGACAAGAGCACAGTCGTGGGTGAAGTAAACGCCGAAGGCGCGAACGCAACCCACGGTAAGGCAGGGAAATATACACGGAACTGCGTAGTGGTGACAGAATGGTTTTATGCAAAATGGCTGAAGGTGAAAAACAGTGGATGACTTTTGATAGCTATATCTTTGCAATGATTTATTGGCCTCTGCCGATTAACTCATATTATCCTAAATATCAATATATTAATAAACATCATAACTTTCCACAAACTTTTCCATTGAATGCCTCGAAAACCTCCGCACCACCGTCATAATTCCAACCATCCATCCAATTAATTGTTAATTGTTAATTGTTAATTGTTAATTGTTAATTATCATGCCACACGAAGATTCTCCATTAGATTTATCCTTTTCCGCTGCACCGCGATTGACCTTCCCTGAAGATGCCTGGGAATGGTTCAAAACCGCCTGTGCCGACATCGAGCTGCCGCTCGATGATACCAAGCGTCCCATTCTGGAGGCATTGTACAGCCATCTCGTCCATGTCAATGAAACCCTTAATCTGACGCGAATTACATCTCCATTGGACTACCTAAAATTCCATGTCTTCGATTCCCTGACGGTTGAAAATCTCGTCGCCGCCTACACGAAACCAGACGACATCGTTGTCGATCTAGGTTCAGGCGGCGGCTATCCAGGCCTGCCGCTCATGACATGGCTACCGGACCGCCATTGGGCTCTGGTGGACAGCCGCCCCCACAAGGTCGATTTCCTCAACGAGACATTGAAACTGACACCAGCCGTCGAAAATGCGCATGCCTTCGCCTTCCGCGGTCGCGAAGCCGCCTCCCAGGCTCCAAAACTCTTTCAAAACTGCAAACTTGTGATTGCGCGAGCAGTCGGCAGGGGAGCTGAACTTCTGCAGGATGTCACCGCCCTTTTGGATGTCAACGGCATTTTCATTCTCATGAAAGGCCCCGCCTACCCGCAGAACGAGCAGCCCGAATTCCTGCGTGCCCTCCCCGCAGCCAATTTCGACCTTCTGGAAGAACAGAACATCGCCTTGGACGAAACCGATCCCGACCGTTGGGTCATTGTCACAACTAAGCTAAAAGCCCTCAAACAGAAGAAAACCAACAACAAAGGAAAATTCCGTTCATCAGAAAAACGCCATGGCAGGCGTCTTGAAAAATAAACCGCGACATTCCATTTTGTTTTCCGTGTTCAACACCAACAGAGGAGCAACATCATGAACGACATCATCAAAGCAATGGAAGAACGCCGCAGCATCCGCAAATTCAAGGCGGATATGCCGTCGAAAAACGACATAGACCAAATCATCGAAGCAGGCCTCTATGCCGCCAGCGGCATGGGCCGGCAAAACGTCATCATCGTCGCCATCACCAACAAGAAGTTGCGGGACGAACTCGCGGACGACAATCGCAAGATCGGCGGCTGGGCGGACGGCTTCGACCCGTTCTACGGTGCCCCCGTAATTCTGGTCGTCCTCGCCCCGAAAGACTCTCCGATCCGCATCTACGACGGCAGTCTCGTCATGGGCAACATGTTGCTGGCCGCCCATTCCCTCGGCCTGGGCAGCATCTGGATCCACCGCGCCAAGGAGGAGTTCGAAACGGATAAATACAAACAACTTCTGAAGAAGCTCGGCGTCGAAGGCGAATGGGAAGGCATCGTCCACTGCGCCATCGGTTTCATCGACGGCGACCGCCCGCAGGCCGCCCCTCGCAAGCCCAACCGCGTTTTTTATGCAGATTGATTTTGCATGGAGTTCAAAGGCTCCACCTTGCGCATTTATCGACCATCATACATGTTTTCACCAAAGCGGCGGGCCGCGTCGCAAAGCTCGCGATACGGCCTGTCGCAGACATCGACGAAGCCAATCTGGTAGGCCTCGCCGTCGCCGCGCCCAAGCAACGGCTGGTCGCGATACTGGAACCAATGGCAGCCGACGATCAGCGGATGCCGAAGGCAACCTTCCGCAAAACGCTCGAAGCTGCGTCCACGCTCCGTCTGGTCATAGACAGGAGCCAATCCAGCCTTGAACATGCCGCGGTCCAGACAGCCGAAATGGAACTCGCCGACGAGCAGCGGCTTCTCAGCCCCCGCATCGAACATCTTCTCCGAAAGGTTATAGACGGAATTGGCGTAGGCGTTGACGGTGATGACGTCGCAGTATTTAGCCGCCGTCCGCCACAGGATTCCCGCCTGCCGAAAGCCGACAAAGCGGCTGCCCAGATATAGCTTGCCGGGCGCCGCTTTCGTCAGTTCCTCCTTGCAGACGCGGAAATACAAATCCAGCCCCGCCACCGCCTTCTCTTTGCCACCGACGGATGGAATCCACCGCTGGAACTGAAGTTCGTTATCGATGAAGAAACCGATGCACATCGGATCTGTCGCCGCATGGCGCAACGCCGCGTCCGTTTCAAAACGCAGGCGGATCGCCTTCCGCATATTTTCCTCGAAACCAGCATCTTCTAAATCATAGATGTTGATTTTCTGATGGCGTTTCACCCCCCGTGCACGTTCAAGAACGGACATGACGTATGGCTTGCGGCTCATCATCGCCAGTTCGGGCGCGCTCCAGTTGCCAATCGTATTGAGCCCCCATGAATCAAACCGTTTGACGACAAAATCATAGTAGTCCGCCGCGAAATCCTTCTTGCCGAATTTCTTTTCAAGATTCCAGATTGTGAACGGCATTTTGCCGTCTGCAGGAATCTCCGACTGGAACCAATTAGGATGCCGTTTCGCATCCGTAATATCAGTCATGACGCGAGTTACATCAACGCCGACAGAAAAGAAAAGATGCCCTTCCGGCGTCACCAGCCACCATTTTCCATCGACCTTCTCCGTGCGGAAATGTCCTGTCGCCTTCAACTGCGGCCCATTCACCCAACCGCCATACGCATCCCACGATTTCGACGTGGCTTGGAGATGTTTCATTTCATCGGCCAGATCGGCCGCCAGTTCGTCATCCGAATGGACTTTGGCGGGCCATTCGTCATGGACGAATTGTCCGTATTTGTCCACAAACGGCACATATTTGTCCGCATCCACATGGCGTTTCATATCCGGTTCGCCTTCCAGACGCAGATTGGACAGACGGAAATCCGCCAATCCATCGAACTCGTCTTCAAACGGCCACTGCATTTTGAATTCGATCATCGTGACATGCGCCGTGTCGATGACCGTGATTCCTTGCGCATCCTGCGGTGCACCATAGACTTCCGGATGCGTCAGCAGCAGTTTCATTGTGCCTTTCTCGCCTGGATTGAGGCCGATTCCCGTGTTGACGGAACGGTTCTTCTTGAAAATCGCCGTCGCATGGTCGCCTGAATCACCGCTCACGCCGCCGGCCGAAACATGCATCGTCAACCGCCCCTGCCGCGTTTTCGACAGATTTTCCACATCGACCGCCAGCCATTTCGCCTTGGAAAAATCCGCCCCCTGTGGATTTTTCCATACCAGCCCCGCGTTCCATTCCGCGCTGGGCGACGTCAACCGCACAACATTCGTCCCTTCATGCACAACTTTCGCCTTGTAAACAGCCGCGAAATCATCCAATGAGATGCCTTGGCAAACACAGGCGATAGCAAAAAGAAACGCAATGATAAAAGTAGATTTATACATAAGTATTCCTATAATTTATTTTTCCTAAAGGTTCAAATAAAATATAATGGTATGATACTTATTTCAAATATAAGTTCACTATTTTTGCCAATGTCTCTTTTCCTACTGCTTTTGAATTTTCTAGATTCTTACATTTTATGTAAGCAAAAACTTACCCATTTTACATTTTATGTAAATAAAAATATACATAAAGCAACTGTCGTAGGTACAATCCCCATGCTTGGCATGTTTTCTGCTATAATGCAAAAAGCGTTTTTTCACAATATATCCCCCAAAAACAAGGAAACAGCAACAAGGATTGTAAAAATGAACCAGTATGTTGAAAGAGTGCTGAAAGACGTGCAGACGAAGAATGCAAACGAGCCGGAATTCCTCCAAGCTGTGGAAGAAGTCCTTACGACGCTCAGCCCCGTCGTGGAAGCACATCCCGAATATGAAGCAGAAGCCATTTTGGAAAGGATCGTTGAACCTGAGCGCACCATCATTTTCCGCGTTCCATGGGTTGACGACAAAGGCGTTGTCCGTGTCAACCGCGGCTACCGCGTCCACTTCAATTCAGCGATCGGCCCGTACAAGGGCGGTCTCCGCTTCGATCCGACAGTCAACCTCTCCGTTTTGAAATTCCTCGGCTTCGAGCAGATTTTCAAGAACTCCCTGACCACCCTCCCCATGGGCGGCGGCAAAGGCGGTTCGGATTTCAATCCGAAACAGAGCCCCCACACGCCCGGCCAGCGTTGCAGCGACCGCGAAGTCATGCGTTTCTGCCAGAGCTTTATGACGGAACTCTTCCGCCACATCGGCCCGAACACGGACGTTCCCGCTGGCGACATGAACGTCGGCGGCCGTGAAATCGGCTATCTGTTCGGCCAATACAAGCGTCTGCGCAATGAATGGAGCGGCGTTCTGACGGGCAAGGCCCTGTCCTACGGCGGTTCGCTTATACGCCCCGAGGCGACTGGCTATGGCGCAGTTTATTTCGCGGAAAACATGCTGGCGACGAAGAAAGATAATTTTAAAGGCAAAATCTGCGCGGTGTCCGGTTCCGGCAACGTCGCATCCTTCGCGGCACAGAAACTGATCACGCTGGGTGCGAAAGTCGTCACGCTGTCTGACCGCTCTGGTTCGATCTACGTGGAGAAAGGATTGTCGCAGAAGGACTTGGAAGTAGTCATGCAACTGAAGAACGTTGCACGTGGCGAACTTTCTGAAATCGTGGCGAAGATCAAAGGCGCAAAGTTCTTCGCGAAGGCGCGTCCATGGCAGTTGGCGGACAAGCTGGACTGCGCGTTCCCATGCGCATGCCAGAACGAACTCGACGGAAAGGATGCAGCCTATCTGCTGAAGCACGGCTGCACGGTGGTGACGGAAGGTGCGAACATGCCTTCGACGCCCGAAGCAGTCGCCGCGTTCATCAAGGCGAAGATTCTGTACGCTCCTGGCAAGGCTTCCAACGCGGGCGGCGTCGCGACCTCCGGCCTGGAAATGTCGCAGAACTCCGAACATCTCTCCTGGACGGCGGAAGACGTTGACTCCAAGCTGCGTGGAATCATGAAAGCCATCCATGACAATGCCGCCGCGGCAGCAGCGAAATACGGCCACAAAGGCAACTACGTGATGGGTGCGAACATCGCCGGATTCACGAAAGTCGCCGATGCGATGCTGGCGCAGGGTGTCTGCTGATTCATCCGACGTGACGGGAATCCAACGGCGGAGGCGGAACACCATCCGCTTCCGCATTGTCCACGCACGTTTATCCCGTGCGTGGATTTTCAGCATTTACGCTGTTGCTTTTGGCAAGGCGGCTCCCGTCATTTGACAATCGGCCTTTTCCCTTTACATTAATAAGGTTACGTTTTTCAAGCATTTTGTCGAACGTCAGGGCTTCTGTCATCCCATATCTCCCCTGACGTTCGTTGTTTATTGATTTAAAACAGGACATCATGAATAAAGTCATACACAAACGGCAATTGTCGGACAATGTCTTCCGACTGGACGTCGAGGCTCCCATCATCGCACGGGAACGCAAGGCGGGGCAATTCATCATTTTGATGGTCGATGACAAGCTGGGCGAGCGCATCCCGCTGACCATCGGCGATGCGAACATCGAAGAAGGGACGATTACGCTCATCTTCCAGACCGTCGGCGCGACCACCACGAAACTCTCCCGTCTGAACGAAGGCGACTATATCGCCGCCGTGCTCGGACCGCTCGGCAGGCCCACCTCCATCCGCGGCGAAAACGGCGATCCGCCCGGCCATGTCGTATGCGTCGGTGGCGGCGTCGGCGTCGCCCCCATGCATCCAATTGCCAAGGCCCTCAAGGCCGCAGGCAACAAAGTCACCATCATCATGGGCGCCCGCAACAAGTCGCTGTTCGTGTTGGAAGATGAAATGCGCGCCATCGCCGAAGACAATCTGATTCTCATCACAGATGACGGCAGTTCAGGTCTCAAAGGTCTTGTAACCGACCCGTTGAAAGAGCTTTGCGCTTCCGGCATGGTTGACGAAGTCATCGCCATCGGCCCACCTGTCATGATGAAATTCTGTTCGCTGACCACCCTGCCTTTCCATGTCAAGACCACCGTCTCCCTCAATCCCATCATGATCGACGGCACGGGAATGTGCGGCGGCTGCCGCATCTCCATCGGTGGCAAGACGAAATTCGTCTGTGTCGATGGACCGGAGTTTGACGGACATCAAGTTGACTGGGACTTGATGATCCACCGCATGGGCGCCTTCAAACCGCTCGAAGCCGTCGCCCGCGAACACGTCTGCAACCTTTACAAGGGGATTTGAGATATGACAGCGAAAGAAAAAATGGCAATACCGCCCCAAGTCATGCCCGAACAGGAGCCGAAGGTGCGGGCTCACAATATGAACGAAGTCGCCCTTGGTTTCAGCAAAGAGGCGGCGATGCGCGAGGCGTCGCGCTGTATGCAATGCGCTGCCAAGCCGTGTATGCAGGGCTGCCCTGTCGCCATCGACATTCCAGGCTTTCTCGCAAAAGCTGCTGAAGGCAAATTCGTGGAAGCCCTTTCCATCATCAAATCAACCTCCCTGCTGCCCGCCGTCTGCGGACGCGTCTGCCCGCAGGAAAAGCAATGCCAGAAATTCTGCACGATGGGCAAGTTACTGAAAGACAGCGACAAAGCGGTCGCCATCGGCCGCGTCGAACGTTTCTGCGCGGACTTTGCCCGTGAAAACAATTTGGAGGAAGCCGTTGCCTGCGCTCCCGCGACTGGTAAGCGTGTCGCTGTCATCGGTTCTGGCCCTGCCTCCATCACCTGCGCGGCGGACTGCGCGAAAGCGGGCCATTCCGTCACGATGTTCGAAGCCTTCCACAAATGCGGCGGCGTGTTGGTTTACGGCATTCCAGAATTCCGTCTTCCGAAGGCAATCGTACAGCATGAGATTGATGGCCTTAAGGCATTGGGCGTCAAGATTGAAAACAATTTCTGCATCGGTCGCACGAGAATGCTGTCAGACTTGATGCAGAAAGACGGCTTTGACGCGGTATTCGTCGGTTCAGGCGCCGGCCTTCCGAAATTCATGGACATTGAAGGCGAGAATCTCAACGGTGTCTTCAGCGCCAACGAATATCTGACCCGCGCCAATCTGATGAGGGCCTACATGGAAAACGAAGCCGACACGCCCTTCTGGCATGGAAAGCGCGTCGCTGTACTCGGCGGCGGCAACGTCGCCATGGACGCAAGCCGCATGGCCCTGCGCCTTGGCGCGGAGAAATCGTATTTGATCTACCGTCGCAGCGAGGCGGAAATTCCCGCCCGCGGAGAAGAGATCAACAACGCGCAGGAAGAAGGAGTCGAATTCCTTTTGTTGCAGAACGTCAAGCGGATTTTTGGAGACAACGAAGGGAAAGTCTGCGCCGTCGAATGCGTCAAATACGAACTCGGCGAGCCCGATGCGTCAGGCCGTCGCTCCCCCGTGGAAATAAAGGGCAGTGAATTCACGCTCGATGTCGATACAGTCGTCGTCGCAATCGGCAACGCCTCCAACCCGCTCATTCCCGCCACGACAAACGGCCTGGATGTCGATAAGCACGGTCATATCATCGTCAATCCCGAAACGAACATGACCTCCATACCAGGCGTGTTCGCTGGCGGCGACATTGTTCTCGGTGCCGCGACAGTCATTCTCGCCATGGGTGAAGGCCGCCGCGCCGCGGCGGGAATCAACGCCTATCTGAAGGGCTGATTTTCCTTGTCAAACGAAACGGAAAGGCTTCGGAGTTTCCTGGATTTTTCAGGACCTCTGGAGCCTTATTTTTCCAGATCCTCTAGTTCAACGGTTTGCGGACGGTCATAAGCTCGTATGTATCGTTGAACACGACCGTCCCGCCGAACTCGTCCACAGCCTCCCGAAGTCCAGTAAAGAACTTGGTCTTATAGGGTTCCGGAATCGTCAGATGGTCGCTGTGCGTGCCGCAGTAGTTGACGTAGTCGTCCGTTGTCAGAACGCGTCTGCCGTGGAAGGCCTGCCGCTGGAAATCGACATATCCGTAGTTCAAAGCATTTTCATATACGAATTTTATCTTGTATGGCGAATCTGGTTTGTACCACGTGTCATAGACCTGCTGGATGCGGCTGTACAGCGCCTCGTTGGGCGATTTGTAATCGCCGATCAGCCTCATCATGCCAAGCATTCCGCCTGGCTTCAGCAACGCGAACGTCTTGCTGAACGCCACGTCTTCCGGAATCCATTGGATTGTGGCGGCCGAATAAATCACATCAAAGCGTTTTTCTCCGAAATCATACGTGATGAAATCATCGTGAATCAACGTGAAATTCTTGCGGGAACCGTATTTGCGTTGCAGGACACCGCAGAAATTGTCTCCGATTTCGATGGCGTTGTAGTCGCAGCCTGTATCGAGAATCGGATCCGTGGCCTGTCCTGTTCCAGGGCCAAGCTCCAAAACAGATGACGATGGTGTAATATGCGCCATTTCAATGAATTTCGCAAACAGGTCCGGGCTGTAACGGACACGATACTTGTCGAATTTTTCGGGAATAGTATCGAAGATTCGCCTGAATTCCATGTTGCCTCCTATACAATTATTGCTAAATGGGACGACTGGGATCTTGTTTTGCCCTTCTGTCTCAGTGATCCAAGAAGTTACTTGTTCTCAATGATTCGCAATGACTTCCAGCCACCAAACTTGTATCGTGCGACGATGGTCGCACTGCTCAACACGCCCATGATGACAAAATACAGCCAGACTTGCAGCGGCGGCAGTCTCAAAATATGCACGCAGAGCATGATGACAAGCGTCATCATGACGTTGTTCGTAAAATGGATGAGCATGCACCAAAATGTGTCGCCCGCGCCGCGAAGCGTGCCCGAAGCGATGAGCAGGAGGGCATCTGTCAGCAGATACAATCCCGCCAACCGCAACATGGGCACGGCGTATTCCCGTACTTGAGTATAGTCCAGGCCTGACGATTCAGGCGTGAAGACACCGACCAGCGCTCTTGTGCAGCATACAAATAATATCAGCATACAAGCCGCGTATGCGACCGCCACCTTGAAGCCCGAATGCGCGACGCGCACGGCCCGGTCGGGGAGCCCTGCTCCCATGGCCTGTCCAACCAACGTACTGACAGCCACTTGGATTCCAATCAGCGGATGGACTGAGAAGCTGTCCCAATTGAAAGCGATGGTTGTCGCCGCCGCCATGTCATCACCGTAGCTGTGGAAACTCGCCACGAGAAACACGAAACAGACCATGCCCAACACGTTTTCACCACCTTGTGGAAGTCCATATCGGACAAGCTTATACAGCTTGTCAACTTCAAATAGCGGGGGGTTCCGTCCATCCTCCCATTCGGGATGACGCCGTGTTCGCCAATAGGCCGCCATGAGCAGCAACGCAGCCGCCGCTCCGGACATGATTGTGCCGATGGCCGCGCCGTCCAACCCTAAGGCGGGACAGCCTAAATGGCCGAATATCAGTATCCAGTTGGCCACGACATTGACAACCAACGCCACGATATTGGCCGCCATCAGCACTTTCGTGCGACCGATTCCCGTAAAGAACGAGCCGAAAACGAAGCGCGCCAACGCATTGACGCTGCCGAACGCCATATACCAGAAATAACGGCGTTCCAACGTCTGCTCCAATTCAGAATGTCCACTGAATACGGGACTTATGTTAACCAGACAATCCACAAGCAATATCAGCGGATAGCTGACGATGGCGCACCACAGCGCCTGTTTCACCATTCGCACGCAGTTGTATTTCTGTCCTGCACCAAAATACTGCGCCGTCAACGTGGAGGAATATCCCACGATGCCCACGAAAAACGACACGACCATCCAGCTTGTGATGCCGCCCGACATCGCCGCCGCCTGATGGACAACGCCCACGTGCGACAAAAATAGCCTGTCGATGAACATCATCAGCATATCGAACATACTGGAGAGGAACATCGGAATGGCGATCGGCAGGAGTTCAAGGATGCCGCCCGGCCCATCGAAATGTTTTTTATGTATGGTGGAAATAAACTGGTTCATAATCTTGCCAGCCTGTTTTGTCTGTCAAGAGTAGTTCCACAGACATCAATAGAACTCTTTGTACCAGCGGGCGAAGCGACGGAGTCCTTCGCGAAGGGAGGTGGTCGGCTTGAAGCCGAAATCACGCTCCAATTCGGAGACATCTGCGAATGTGGCGACGACGTCGCCGGGCTGCATGGGCACGAGTTCCTGATGGGATTTGAAATCGTAATCCGCTGGAAGTACGCCAGCAGCAACGAGTTCCTCTTGCAGAATCGATACGAAATCCAGCAGATTTTCCGGATTGCTGTTGCCGATGTTGTAGATTTTATAAGGAGCCTTCCCTTCCTGTGCCTCTGGAGCGTGCTGCATGACACGCTTCACGCCTTCCACAATGTCGTCAATATATGTGAAATCGCGTTTGCAGTTGCCGTAGTTGAAAATCTTGATGGTTTCGCCTTTGACAAGTTTGTTGGCGAAGCCGAAATAAGCCATATCGGGACGTCCAGCCGGACCATAGACGGTGAAGAATCTAAGTCCCGTTGAGGGAATGCCATACAGTTTGCTGTAGGAATGAGCCAGTAGTTCGTTGGACTTCTTCGTGGCGGCGTAGAGGGAGACCGGATTATCGACTTTGTCATCCGTGGAATACGGCATTTTGGCGTTAGTTCCATAAACGGAAGAACTTGAGGCATAGACGAGATGCTCGACAGGATGGTGTCGGCATGCTTCCAGAATGTTGTAGAATCCAATCAAATTCGATTCTATGTAGGCATCTGGATTTTCGATGGAATAGCGGACGCCCGCCTGGGCGGCCAGATTGACAACGACGGCAGGACGGTATTGCTCGAAAACATCCGTCAACGCCTTCTTGTCCGCCAAATTGGCTTTGACAAATGTCCATGAGTTTTGTGGTTTTTCCGCGGCGAGTTTTTCGATTTGCCGAAGCCGCCATTCCTTCAGGGAGACATCGTAGTAGCTGTTGACATTGTCATATCCGATGACGTTCACGTTGGTTTGCGTTTTGAGCAAATCCATGACAAGATTCGCGCCCACGAAGCCAGCCGCCCCTGTGACGAGCAAGGTCTTGCCGGACAAATCCACATTTGGTTTCAGCATGATGATATCCCAGGCAAATATATTGATGAAACAAAAAACAGGCGCCTATCAAGCTGATTCGCTTATAAGTGCCTGCAAATCATATATACCCGAGACGGGAGTCGAACCCGTATATCCAAAAGGATGCCAGATTTTAAGTCTAGTGCGTCTGCCATTCCGCCACTCGGGCTTATTATTTAATGTATATCAATTGTTAGCAAAAACAAGAAAAAACAAAAAAGATTAATGCAAGGTCTCGTCGTCGTTGCTTTTCTGCGAACCACTCGGATTCTTTTTCTTGATGAAAAGCGGCTTGGAAGGAGACTTTTTCGACAATGCAAGAATGGGACGGCGACCTGCTGGCGCAGACTGGTCTGCCGTCTCCTTGACGACCGTTTTGGGCTTGAGAACCATTTTGGGCGGTTTGGATGACGGCGTTGCCTTAGGTGTTTCGTCATCGGATGATTTGGCAGTTGGCGTGTTATTGGCGGGTGGCGGTGTATCCATGGCCTTTTTCTCCGATTTCAGAAGCATGATGCAAGTACGGAGATTGTAAGCACCTAGAGCTGTCAATGCCAATGAAATGATGGCTGCAAGCCACGAAAGAACCGCCACCAGCGTGTTGCCGCTGGCTTTGAGGGCGCTGATGAAAGTCAAAATCAACAGGGCGACGTACGCGTTCAACCGCCAAAAACGGAGCTGATTCCTGTGGGCAATCTGGTCGATTTCAGCCTTTTTCTGCTCCAATGACTGTTGCGCAGGCTGCGATTTGACGTCCTGTACGGTTTTTTCCGTTTCCTCCTTGATTTGTCGGGCCGTCTCCTCCGCATCCGACTGGATTTTGGCCGCCGCCGTTTCCGCTTCTTCTTGAAGCTGTTTGGCGTTCTGCTGCGCCGTCTCAAGAATGGATTGTGCTTCCGCTTCAGCAGCCGCAATTTTCTCGTCGTGTTTTTTTTGAAGCTCCGACTCGAGTTCCTGCACCTGCTGTTCGATTTGCTTTTGGGCATCTTCGAGAAGGCGGTCACGCTCCTGTTTGATTTGGAGCCGTGCCTCTTCCAGGAATTTGTTCGTCGTTGCATGATCGGTCGGCTGCCCGATGGAGCCGACCGTGCGGGCGACACGCATTGGCCGAGCGACGGCGGCATCTGCCGCCGTCGTTTGTGCCGCAACGGTTTCCGGTTGCATCGCGGTCTTGCAGCGCGGGCATCTTAACGACGGCATGGGAGCGTCCAATGTAAGGGTGGAACCGCAATTTGGACAGACATGCTTGACGGACATATTCTTAAATGTTTTATAATTTATTGATTAAGTCAGACTTTGGCAATCTTGAAGAAAGCCTTCTGGTCATTCAGTTTGATTTCGGTGAAATCCTGTTCGCCTTCGGCTGCAGCGTCAATGGAAACGGCAAGGATTTCATTGGCGATGTAAGTCTTCTGGCTTTCAAGCGCTTCGGCGATTTCCGCAGGAGCCTTGTAGCGGACGGTTATGCGATCGACGACTTCCAGGCCCGTTTCCTTGCGGAGCGACTGCAACTGCGAGACGATTTCGCGCGCCCATCCTTCCTGAACAAGCGCGGGCGTAAGCTGCGTGTCAAGCGCGACCGTGATATCGCCTTCGTTGGCGACGGACAAGCCCTGCTTCTCCTGCCGTTGGACGAGAATGTCGTCTTCCGCAAGTTCGAGGACCGTGCCGTCTGCGGCGGTCAACGTCAAAGTTTCGCCTTTGCGCAACTTGCCAATATCCTTGCTGGAGAGGCCGTTGATGAGCGGCATGAAATCCTTCATTCGCTTGCCGAGTTTCGGACCGAGCTTCTTGAGATTCGGCTTGGCCGACAGCGTGACCAGTTCCTCCTCGTCTTCCATGATGCTGATTTCCTTGACGTTAAGTTCTTCAGCAATGACTTTCGCCATGCTTCCGAGATTGTCGCGGACCTGCTTGTTCGCGGAGACGAGAACCGCCTTGCCAAGCGGCTGGCGGACTTTGATGGAAGCCTGCGTGCGAAGGAAATGGCCGCGTTCGACGGCGCACATCGTGTCGGCCATGCACTTGTTGAGGTCGGCATCCAGCAATCCTTCCGTAACTTGCGGATAATCACAGAGATGGACGGATTCGGGCATGCTTTCCGTGCGGAAGGCGCGATAGATTTTCTCCGTGACGAACGGAATGAACGGGGCGGCAAGCTGGCAGATGGTGACGATGACATAATGCAACGTCTGGTAGGCTTCATTCTTGTCGTTGTCGTTGTCTGATTTCCAGAACCTGCGACGCGAACGGCGGATATACCAATTGGTAAGATTTTCGATAAGAGACGTGAAACGCGTGGCTCCGCCCTGCAAGTCAAAGGAATCCATTGATTTGCGGATGTCAACAATGGTCTCCATGAGCTTGGAGAGAATCCATTTGTCCAAAATGTTGGTGATGTTCTTTGGCGGGGCGGCTACATCGCCTTCGGGTTTCCAATTATCGATTCTAGCGTATGTTGCGAAGAATGACGTGGCGTTCCAGAGAGGAATGATGACCGTGCGCAGGATTTCCTTGACGCCGTTTTCGGAGAAGCGGAGGTCTTCCGCACGAACAGCGGGAGACGCGAGCAGGAAAAGGCGAAGGGCGTCCGCGCCATATTTCTCGATGATTTCCGTCGGGTCCGGATAGTTCTTCAGGCGTTTTGACATCTTGCGGCCGTCTTCGGCCAAGACGAGGCCGTTGACGACGACATGCTTGAAGGCGGGCTTGTCGAAAAGGCAGGTCGCGAGAACGAGCAGGGAGTAGAACCAACCGCGAGTCTGGTCAAGACCTTCGGCGATAAAGTCGGCAGGGAACGTACTTTCCACTTTTTCCTTATTATCAAACGGATAGTGATGCTGCGCGTATGGCATGGAACCGGATTCGAACCAGCAGTCGAGGACTTCGGGCGTCCGCCTGTATGTCTTGCCGTCTTTGTGGATTTCGATTTTGTCGATGAAATGCTTGTGGAGGTCCGTGACTTTCACGCCGGAGAGCTGTTCGAGTTCGGCGATGGAGCCCACGCAGATCATGTCTTTTGGATCATCGACGTTGATCCAGACGGGGAGGCAGGAGCCCCAGAAGCGGTTACGGGAGATATTCCAGTCTTTCGCATCCGCCAGCCAATTTGCAAAGCGCTTGTCACCAACGTATTCCGGCATCCATGTAGTCTGGAGGTTGTTCTTCAGCAGACGTTCGTGTAGGTCTTCGACGCGGACATACCATGCGTCGATGGCGCGGTAGATAAGCGGCGTTTCCGTGCGGTAGCAGAACGGATAGCTATGGACGATGGTCGATTGCTGCACAAGCTTGCCGATTTGCTTTAAGTGCTTGATAATCAACTTATCCGCTTCTTTGACATTCATTCCTTTAAAGTCAGGGACGGCATCCGTGAATTTCGCCTCATCGTCCAGCGGGTCGATGAGATCAATGCCGGCGGCGCGGCAGACACGGTAGTCGTCTTCACCGTAGGCGGGAGCCTGGTGAACGATGCCCGTACCGTCCGTCGTGGTGACATAGTCGTCCATGAGAACGCGGAAAGCGTTCGGAGCATCCTTGAAATACGGGAAGATGGGTTCGTAATGGAGCCCGACAAGATCGCGGCCTTTGCATTCGAGGAGGATGGTGTATTCCTCTGGCTTTTTGTAATATGCTGAAATCCTTGCCTTTGCGAGGATATAAGCATCGTTGGTATCGCCATCTTTCAAGAGACAATAATCGACATCTGGACCGACGCAGACGGCGAGATTTTCGGGCAACGTCCAGGGTGTGGTCGTCCAGATGCAGATGTAGGGCGTGATGTCGGCGGGGATGTCGAATTTGGCATCCGTGAGCTTCATGCGGACGGTGACGGTCGGGTCCTGCACGTCTTTGTAGTTTTGGTTTGCCTCGAAATTGGAGAGCGGCGTCGTGAGGGCCCAACTGTATGGCATGATACGGTGCGCCTTATAGACTCGGCCTTGGTCCCACAACTGCTTGAACACCCACCAGATGGTTTCCATGTAGGTGGGATTCATGGTTTTGTAGCCGTTTTCGAAATCAACCCAGCGGCCCATGCGGTTGACGGTCTGCTTCCATTCATTGACGTATGTCAAGACCATGGAGCGGCATTTTTCGTTAAAGACATCAACTCCAGCCTGCATGATGGCATACGTGCCGGACAATTTGAGCTTGTCTTGCGCAAGTGCTTCGATGGGAAGACCATGGCAGTCCCATCCAAACGTGCGTTCGACGTATTTGCCGCACATGGTCTGGTAGCGGGGGACGACATCCTTGATGGTGCCTGCGAGCAGATGGCCGTAGTGCGGGAGGCCAGTGGCAAAGGGCGGGCCGTCGTAGAACACGAAAGGCTTTGCATCCTTACGCTGCTTGAGTGACTTTTCAAACGTGCCGTTCTGTTGCCAGAAGGCAAGGGTCTCCTCTTCCATTTTCAGGAAGGAGACGTTGGCTTCGATTGCTTCAAACATGATGGTTCAACTTTTCTTTATATTAAGGAATAAATACAATTACATAAGAAACGTCTTTTCCCACGACTCGATCTTCGTGTATGGGATGCGCATCTTGGACGGTTCGTCGTTGTATCCTTTGAACACGACATAGACAAGGTCTTCTTCCGCTTCAAGTATTTCCAATACAACGATTTCATTGCCAGAGACGACAGCTTTCCACGGGCCTGCGTTGCGCCCTTCTGAATCGCGGGCGATTTTGGAGAAATACTGCTGGTTCCAGCGTGCATCCGTCTTTTGGATATTATCTTCTTCGTTGCCGGCGAGAGCTTTACGTGCATTGAGCTCCTCTTGGATACGTTGTCTTTCCTCCGCCTCAGCCTGTTGTTGGGCGAGCTTCTCCTGTTCGGCCTGACGGCGTTCCTTTTCGCCGTAGATGTCCATTTTGAAAAGGATGAAAATCGGATAAGCCCATGGGAGGACGAGGCCAAGGAGGAAATGGATGAACGGTGGATGGCGTCTCATGGAGGCGATGGAAGTCGCCCAGCAGGCGGAGCCGAAGAAGAATAAAATCCAGAAGATAATCCAGAACTGAACGTTTGGATCATACGTCAGTTCAGCATCCTGCGTCTCCTTTGCGTAGAGCAGGAAAATCTCACGGAGTTTCATGAAAATCGCCTGGAGGATGTCAATCAATGCTGCCATGGTTTGCCTTCGTTATCAGATAATTTTGAAATATAAATGGTTAGAAATCCACATCATTGTCGTCGGACGAATGATTGTCTTGTTTGGGAATATAAACGCTTTTGTCGATAAGTATGAGTATAAGATAGATGAAGAAGACGGTGACGAAAAGGCTGTGGTATTCGATGTTCCCAAGCGGAAATTGATCATAGACAAGCGCGAGAAGGAACGGCGGAATGCAGGAGCAGAGGGCTGAGGCAAGAAGGTTACCAAACGGCAACCCACGTTCGCGACGGAAGATAAGAGTTAAAATGACGAAGATAAAAGAGCACAGAAGTACGGGCTGTATGTACATGGATGTATGGTAACACGCAAGGCAGAGAAAGAACAACGGCAGAAGCCGCCGCGGGCAGAGGTTGAGCTGTTCAGGCGTGATGGTTGGGATGTTGTCCTGCGTTTTTCCGTAAACTTCCATGAAGCTGATGAGATAAGGCACGGGGAAATCAAAGTTCATGGGAAAGAGTCTTCCCGTATCTTGGGAACGGAACCAGAATCGGATGCCGGTGGCGTTGATGACCAATCCTTTCGTATCGATTCCCTGCTCTATTTCACGGAGGTTCAGACGGTCGCCCTGCCCGAGGACGTCCAGCCGCCAGTCATTGTCAATATGCGTTTGCGGAAGTTCTTCTTCCGACGACCATTGCAATTTTCCATTGCGTGCCTGGAGCGTGCCGAGTTTTTCGCCGACGACAGTAGTCAAACGACGTGCACTTTCCACATATTTCGGGCAGTTCAGAGAGGCTTTGATGGCGGAGCCGCCGATTGCGCACAAGATAATGAGTAGCAACGAGTAGAACCAGCCGCCTTGAAGGCGGACGGTCAGAAGCGAGAGCTTCGGCCATAGGAACAATCCCAGCAGGACATAGCGGAACGGCATCCGTGGCATCATGGGTGTCTGGATGGTGTGGAAGTGTCTTGGGCTTTTGGGAAATTCGGGCATATTGGTCGTGACGTTCAATGCGTCATTTGGCTCGTTTTGCTTCTTCTTTTTCCATGAGCTTCAGGGCTGGCTTTGCCTCTTCAAGCTGCTCTGCGGGAATCTTGTCGATGAACAAAATGCCATCCAGATGATCGATTTCATGCTGAAGGCATTTGGCGAGAAGGTTGGCGCATTCGACCTGCACCATCTGTCCATCCAGCAACGTCGCCTTGAGGATGACTCTTGCGGCGCGGACGACATCGCCGCCGACGCCCGGCAGGCTGAGGCAGCCTTCCCCTGAGCAGATGGTTTCCTGCGACATGGAGACAAGCTCTGGATTAATCAGCGCGACTGGCATCAAGGGGTTGAGGACGATTTCGCCAGGCGAGAGTTTGGATTTGTCCTTCGGTGAACCGCCGCATGTATAAATAACGATTATTCGCTTATTTACACCAACTTGTGGAGCTGCAAGGCCGACCCCCTCGATTTCATTGTGCATGAGCGTATAGGTCATTTTGTCCGCAAGGTCGCGGACATCGTCGTCAATGGCGGCGATGGGAGCGGAAACTCGTCTCAAGGCGGGGTGTCCGTTTTGGACGATGCGCATTTTTTTTGTTTTGAAACGTCGGAAGATATTCCGCATGATGAAGGTCCTGTCTTTATTGAAGCGGCTGCGCCGTTGGTGAAACATGATGTGTTAAACTTATAAACTTACTATAAAAAAGAAAATAATCAAGTTATGTGGTATGGAAAGGGCTTGGAATGTCGCTGAGATATTGCAAGAGTGGAAAAAAAGGTTATATTGAAAAATCGGCAATCGTGTCTTGCCATAACTGGCAGGTCTTCATTTTCATAGACAATTGAGGCGAACATGACTTTCTTGGCAGTGTTATTAGGCTTGTTAGGTGCCATATCCGTGTGTGGCGCCAGTTTTTTCAATGACCGCATCCTGAAGCAGACGTATTTGGTGGGCAACAGTATGCCTGTATCCGTCTATGGAGTGTTTATTGTGTTTGTCGCATTGATCAACCCGCTGCTGGGCAAGCATCGGCTTCGTGCCGGCGAAATCGCGGTCATCATGGCAATCGCATTGGCAGGATGCCCGATTCCAGGCTCCGGACTGCTTCGGACGTTCACATCGTCATTGATCATGCCCGTCCGCTACCAGCAGACGGAGGCCGCATGGCGCGAAAACAAAATCTTGGATCTTGTTCCCGAACACATGCTGCCTGACTACAAGAGCAACGACAAGGTGCTGGAAGGCTTTTCCGCTGGTCTGGGCGAAGGCGATAAGCACGTGGCATGGAAGGACGTACCATGGAAAGAATGGCGGCGGCCGATTGTCTTCTGGACACCGATGATCATGGTTCTGTGGTTTGCGATGATCGCCTTGGGCGTGGTGATGCACCAGCAGTGGTCGAGCCATGAACACATCCCCTACCCTATTGCGAGTTTTGTCGATTCGCTATTGCCTGAAGAGGGGTCATTGCTGAGCCCAGTGTTCAGAGACAGATTTTTCTGGATTGGACTGGTTTTCGTCATCTGCATCCATTTGAACAATTATCTGTGCGTATGGTTTCCAGAAGAACTGATTCCCGTCAAGTTGACGTTGCCGCTGTGGGGCTTTGGCAAAGTGTTTCCCGCAATCGTTCGCGGCGGCGGCGGCGGTTTGTTCGGACCTGTGATTTATTTCTGCGTCATCGGCATCTGCTTCTTGATTCCGTCTGACATTTCTTTTACGTTTGCGTTGGCTCCGTGGCTGTGGGCGTTCGTCTGCGGCATGCTCGTGAAATACGGCATTACATTGACACAGACAATCGAAGGAAGCTATTGGTATAACTGCTTGAACGCGAAGATGTTCCTGCTCTATGGCTCCACTGTCGGCCTGTTCCTGACCATCTGCTACACGGGTCGCCATTATTATTGGAATGTCATCAAGACGGCGATTGGCATGAAGCATGGCGACGGCGCCGCTCCGAAGATGCAGACGTGGGGCTGCCGCATCTTCCTCGCCTGCATGGTGTATTTCATCGGCAATCTGATTTACGCGGGCATGGATTGGCAGTTGGCCATCATGTATGCGGGCGTCATCGTGATTTTCTACGTCGTCATGACGCGCATCATCTGCGAATCTGGCCTTTTCCATCTGCAGTTGAACGTCTTCCCGTGCTGCATCATCTGGGGCCTGATTGGTTCCATCAATTTGGGTCCCAAGACGTTGCTGCTCATGCAGTTGATTTCCGTCATCCTGATTTGCGACCCGCGTGAATCACTGATGCCGTTCATGATGAACTCCCTGAAAGTTCTTGAACGGCGCAAGGAGCCATTGGGCAAGACGAGCGCATGGTGCGCGGCGGCCATGGTCATCGGCCTGATTGTTGCGTTGGGCGTAACGTTGTACATCCAATATGACCAGGGCAGTGCGATCTGGGAAAGCTGGGCGGAGGAATGCGTGCCGCGAATGCACTTCAACAACGCCATCGCCGTTAAACAGAAGTTGCTGGCACAAGGAACGTTGGAGCAAGCCGAGGCTGTCAGCGGCTGGGGGCGTTTCTCCCATATCCAGCCAAACATGACCTGCGTGTGGTGCATGGTCATCGGTTTGGTCTTGGTGCTCGCATTCAGTGCAGCTCGTCTGCATTTCACATGGTGGCCACTGCATCCAATGCTGTTCGTGACTTGGAACACGCCGCACATGCCGCATTTCGCAGGTTCGTTCTTCATCGGTTGGGTTATCAAAAAACTAGTCATTAAGTACGGTGGTACAGGAGTTTACAACAAGACACGGCCGTTCATGGTGGGACTTATCGCAGGTGAAATCTTCGGAGCGATCCTGCCGAGCATCGTGGCGGCGATCTATTATATCGTCACAAATGGCGAAATGCCGAAAGCCTTCCATGTGCTACTTGGATGACGAATGGCGACAAAGGATACAGTCGGCATTGTATTTGAAGTGCGCGAATTCTGCGTGCACGACGGGCCAGGCGTGCGGACAACGGTTTTTCTGAAGGGCTGTCCATTGCGATGTGCATGGTGCCAAAATCCTGAAGGCCAGTCGTTTGAGCCTCAACTGCTGGTATCAGGAAAGGAATGCGTGCATTGCGGCGCGTGTCTGCGGGTGTGTCCGCATGGTGGAAAAAACTGCACGGTCTGCGGTGCTTGTGTTCATGTTTGTCCGCAAGGATGCCGACGATTGTGCGGGACACGGATGACGGCTGCGGAATTGGCAGCACGTGTCATGAAGGATGCGGATTTTTTGCGGCAAAGCGGTGGAGGCGTGACATTCTCCGGCGGCGAACCGTTGGTGCAGGCGGATTTTGTCTGCGAAGCGATTGAAAAGATGCGTCCGCTTCATGTTGCAGTTGAAACGTCTGGATACGCTCCGCATGATGTTTATCGACAAGTCGTTGAAGCTGTCGATCTAGTGTATCAGGATGTAAAGATTGCGGATGACGAGGCCCATCAACGTTGGACAGGCGTGGACAACCGCCAGATTTTGGAGAACATAGCATGGTTGAAAACGTCTGGAAAGCCATTTGTCGCAAGAATACCGTTGATTCCAGGCGTGACGGACACGGCGGAGAATTTTACCGCCATTGCGGAGCTATTGAGAGAAAGCCATAACTTGTTGGAAATCCAGCTGTTGCCGTATAATTTTGCAGCTGGCGCGAAATACGCCTTGGTCGGCCGCGAATATAAGCCGTCATTCAATGAAAAAACGCCCGTGAACACAGATTTGACAGCGTTCCAACAGGCGTTGTTACCATGCAGGGTGATGTAATCAAAAGCTTAAAGCAAAAAGCTTTAAGCAAATACATAGGCCATTTATTACTCAATATTAAGAATATCCGCAAATCCCGTCATATCAAAGACTTCTTGAACAACATCATTGACGTTGCGGATTGTCATCTTGCCAGCCTTGATCATTTTCTTGTTGGTGGCGAGAAGGACGCGGAGACCGGCGGAGGAAATGTAGTCGAGCTTGGCGAAATCGAAGACAAGTTCATTGATGCCAGCCAGAGAATTGTCCAAGACTTCCTGAAGCTGCGGGGATGTCACGGTGTCTAGACGACCGACCAGAGCAATGTTCAGTTTGGAGCCTTCCTGTGTTTTGTTGATTTCCATGCGTTTATTTTCCCTAGATGATTAAAAGATTTTCCTGCAACATATATTATAATATATACTGTCTTTCTTCAGTCACCAAAAAACTGGGGCAATAAAATTGGAGAAAGACGGAAAACGGCTTATATTGAATGAAATTTTGGCCATCAATGGAGACAATATGCCAGACATTCATTCCATCACTGTTTATCTTGGGGCGACAATGCCAACCAATCCAATTTATGTGGAAGCCGTCAGGGAACTTGGACGCAAAATGGCAAAGCGTGGACTAACGCTTGTCTTCGGGGGGTCACGTGAAGGAACGATGGAAGTCCTTGCTGATGAAATTCTTGGAAATGGAGGCAAGGCCATTGGCATTTTCACGGACAGTCTGCCCGCTGAATTTCTTTACCAAGGCTTGACGGAGACGACTGTTGTCCATGACCTTGGTGAACGAAAACGGCTGATGCGTGAACGTGGCGATGCAATTATCGCATTGCCAGGAAGTTTCGGAACATGGGACGAATTGTTCGATGCTTTGGAGCGGTCGAAGATCGACATGATCAACGGTCGTCCTCCCAAGCCTATCGGTGTTCTGAACATCAATGGCTTTTTCGACGGACTGTTGTCGTTCATCGATCATTCCGTTGAAGAAGGATTTACTGCGAAAGAATACGCATCGTTGCTGAAAAGCGGCAAAAATGTGGATGAACTCTTTACGCAACTGGGCTTGTGATTTAGATTGGTAAAGAATATATTATATTATATTATCAACAGGAGAAATACAACATGAAAATTGCAGTGACTTGTGAAAATGGGACGGTGTTTCAGCATTTTGGGCATACTCCCGAATTCGCCATTTATGATGTTGAAGAAGGCAAGATTCTGGCAGAGAACATCAAATCCTGCGGTGACAGCGGACATGGCGCGTTGGCAGGACTGCTGGCGGAAGAAAATGTGAACGTCCTTATCTGCGGCGGCATCGGCGGCGGTGCCATCAACGCCCTGAAAGATGCGGGAATTCTGGTTGTCGGTGGCGCATCGGGACCAGTTCGCAAAGCGGTAGAAGACTGGCTGGCTTGCAAGTTGCCTGTAAACATGGATTTCAAATGCCATCACCATGACCATGAAGGCGAAGGACACAATTGCCATGATCATAAATGCGGTGGAAGCTGTCATTGATTGACTCGTTGTCTTACCGTGTTGGAGTTTATCGGCTCTCTAGTGTCAGAGTCTCCTTATACTACTATTGTTCATTTTCCTGTTTTTTCGCAAAGGTTTTCCTGCTGTCCAATCGTCTAATCGTCTAATCGTCTCCCGTCTAACGTCTTGCCGTCCATCGTCTCCGCTCGTCTCACGTCTCGCGTCTCTCGTCTCACGCCCCCTCGCCAAAAGCAATCCTGATTGCTTTTGCCCCCGGCAGGAAGGCGCAATGGCGTCGCCATTATATGGTTTGACATGAGACGCGAGACATGAGACGTGAACAAGGACGTAAGACGCCTAGACAAAGAGACCATATTGATTGTTTTGGTTAGAGGCCAAAGGCAGCGCCAGGGATAGGTATTCATTCGTAAGATATTAGATGACAGAGAATAAAATATGGGAATTGAAATCAGCCAATACACGGCAGCGGATGTCGTGGAAGCAATCGCAATCTGGAATGATGTCGTAAAAGACGGCGTGGCATTTCCGCAGATGGAGGAACTGGATGAAAAAAGCGGCCATGCTTTTTTGAAGGGGCAGTCTTTCACGGGAATTGCGCGTGATGCGGAAACTGGAAAAGCTGTTGGACTTTATATTCTGCATCCCAACAACATCGGGCGTTGTGGGCATATCTGCAATGCAAGCTATGCCGTACAGAAGGATTGTCGCGGACGGCATATCGGCGAACTGCTGGTGAAAGACTGCATGATTCGCGCCAAAGAATTGGGATTTCGCATCTTGCAGTTTAACGCAGTTGTCGCGACGAATCATGCGGCATTGAAATTATACGCTCGTCTAGGCTTTGTCCAGCTTGGCGTGATTCCAGGCGGCTTCCTGATGAAAGACGGTCACTTTGAGGATATCATCCCGCATTACCATGTTTTGTAATCACTTATGGATGAACAGAAAAGGATTTGAATCATGACGGACATGAGCATCGTCTCGCTTCGTGAAGAACCAGAAAGGCTGGATACGTTCATCGGCTTTTTCACGTCCCATTGGGGCAAGGATGCTACGTATCGGGAGTGCATGACTGCTTCTCTGAACTCACCGAACGCGTTGCCGCAATGGTTTATGATGATGGACGGCGAAACGCCCGTAGGCGGCTGCGGACTTCTCCCCCACGATTTCACAACTCGGATGGATTTATGGCCGTTTCTTACTGCATTGTATGTAGAAAAATCTTATCGCGGTCATGGCTACGGGGGGATGTTGATTGAACACGCCAAGCGTGAATGCGCGAAGGCTGGGTATCGGCATTTGTACCTAACATCCGACCATGTCGGGTATTATGAAAAATATGGGTTCCGTTTCGCAGGCATGACAGCAGATGTTTTCGACAGCGAAAGCCGTCTTTATGAAACGACCGTAACCGCCGACTGGCCGGAGTTGCTCGCCATGGCAAAATCCTGCCTGAACGCACGGCAGATTTCGCCGCTTGTTTCAGGCGGCGAAGTGGCGGCGGCGATTTTGACAGAATCAGGCAATGTCTATACGGGCGTGTGCATCGATACGGCCAGCGCACAGGGGATGTGTGCGGAACGAAACGCCCTTTCAACTATGGTGACGCATGGCGAACAACATGTCGTAAAACTGGTTGCGGTGATGCCAGACGGCCGGAACGGCGCCCCTTGCGGGGCGTGTCGCGAACTGCTGATGCAGTTGGATTCACGGAACAGGGACATGGAAATCCTGATGGATTACAAAAGTCTCAGAATCGCCAAACTAGGTGACCTGCTTCCCGAATGGTGGGGTGATTCCATATAATAATGAAATTATTTTGTTTCCATGCTTGTTTGTCTTTTTAATGCGGAGGCGCAGAGATTTTTAATGCAGGTGCAATGGTTATTTGTCAAACGCCTTCAGCAATTTCTGATAGGTCGCTTCGTCGATTGGTATCATGCAGCCATGGCGTGATTTTGGCGATTCATATTCCTTCTGCGTCCATTTGCCATCCATTGTGTCCGCCTCGTACATATCGTATTTTCCGCCCTTTGTGTAGGCTTCCGTGTAGATTCGGCATTTACCTTCTTTCGAGATGATGAGAATGGGAGCCTCATGCCATGACGGGCAGATGGGGGCGCCAGGATTTGAGTATGGGCCGAGAATGCCGCCCTGCGATTTGGCGATGCGGATGGTCTTTCCCATGGGGGTAGTCTCTGGCCAGCGTTCATCCTTGATGATGGCGTAATAGGTTCCGTTGACGTTTCTTAGAATTGTGTCGATGGTAGCCATCTTCTCATCGTCGCCTGTGAATGCGAAGAGCTTTTTCGCGGGCGTGAAGGTCTTAAAATCCTTTGTCGTGATATAAACCGTGCGCATGGACTCCCACAAGTCTTTGTTGTCCTTGGGGTTATTCTTGTAGGCATGCCAAGTGATGACATATTGCTGCGATTTTTCATCATAACAAGTCTTAGGAGCTCCAAACCAACCGTTGTCGTTTCGCAAGTCCAATTGAGAGACTGTCATGATGGCATTCGGCAAATCCTCCTTTTCCCATGTAATCAAGTCCTTAGTATGCCAATGGACGGGATATGGGACTTTTATGTCGCCACCGAAAACAACGCCGATCGAATGCCACTGGCCGTCGTTGCCGCGAACGATGTCAGGATGGCCTTTGTATTCGGGAAGGATGATGTTGCCGCCGTTCAACGTCTTCCAATGGAGACCGTCGCGGGAGATGGAATAGTAGAACCGTCCATAATTACTGGGGATCATGTGAGCAAAAAGATAGCCTCCATTATCGATGATATCCGCCTGTGCGGCGAGGCTGCACAGCATGAGAAAGCCTGTGGAAAGAGTGTGTTTGAGATTCATGTTGCTCCTTGGAATGAAACGATGGTTTGATGCTGTTATTAAAATATATACTGTTTTCGAGGTCTTTCCAAATAAAAAGTGTTTTGTTTGAGTTTGGCGTTATATTAATGACGTTTCAATAAACCTATATGAAAAACACCATGAAAAGATTGCTTACCATTCAGGACATATCGTGCGTCGGGCAATGTTCGTTGACCGTGGCGCTGCCTGTCATTTCCGCGTGCGGCGTGGAAACCGCTATCCTGCCATCGGCTGTGCTATCGACTCATACGGGATTCAAGTATTTCTGTATCCACGACTTAAGCAACGATATGCCGCTCATCAAGGAGAAATGGCTGGCCAACGAGTTGAAATTCGACGCCTTTTATACGGGCTATGTCCGTGAAAATCAAATTGATGCGATTCTTGACATCATGGAGCATTGCGCGGCGGATGGAGCGGTGCGCATTGTCGATCCCGTCATGGCAGACAACGGCAGCCTCTACGCAGGATTCGACAACGATTTTCCAAGCAAACTCGTAAGGCTCTGCAATGGAGCAGACTATATTCTTCCGAATTTAACGGAGGCCGCCTTGTTGCTTGGCGAGAAGCCTGTTCTGGAAGGCTATGATAAGACGTACATCGAGCAATTGATGAAACGACTCTGCAAAACAGGCGCGAAGAATGTCGTGCTGACAGGCGTTTCTTTTGATAAAACGAAAATTGGATTCGCAATGACCGACGGGGCGAATGTGACGTATTATTTCAATGACCGCGTGGAACGGATGTCGTTCGGCACAGGCGACGTGTATGCCTCCGTTTTCGCAGGAGCATTGATGCGCGGGTTGCCCGCATTCGGAGCCGCATCGCTGGCGGCGGACATCGTCAGGCTGTGTCTCGTAGAAACACCAGCGGAACATTGGTACGGTGTATGTTTTGAGAAAGTGCTGCCGGAATTAATCTATCGGCTTGATACTGAAGACTTAAAAACAGGAAAGGAGGTAAAAAGCAATCTCCAATTGCTTTTTGGGATACGCGAGACACGAGACATGACACGCACAGAGAAAAAATACAATTAGTCATAAGACGTGAAACCAGAAGACAAAGAAACAAAAAAATTGCAGCATCGTCTCATTGTCTTGCGTCTTTTGTTCGCGTCTCATGCCAAACAGCGGAATTGCAGCACCATTGTCCCCTACCCCAAAACAAAATCTCATTCATCACAAACCGCTACTTGTGTTTGCCGCCTCAACGAATATCCTGATACTGCCACACAGCTCTGAAACAGAGGTGTCATCTTATCGTGTTATTATATAAGGTAAATAAAGACGGACGTCAATGAACGGCTTGCATTCCTGAAAACAGATGGTAATGTAATGCAAGGTCGGTTTAAATCCATTTCAGGCAAGTGGTTTTCAGTCGATAACAATAAAAAACAAACATGACCGGACAGTCGAACTCGGCCCTGATAAAACTTGCAACCTTTCGTCACAAAAAGTTCGAAAACGTCTGCGCTTTAGGTGGTGTGTGCCCATTGTACATTCCGCTTTGATATTGCGCGTTCTGTTTTCGATTTGTGACGGGGCTTGCAAGTGCCTATCAGACCACGAAAGCAGGATGCGCTTTTTTGTGTTTTGCGGTGTAAGAAAGATTTGTAAGACAGTAGAAAGTAGTAGAAACTTTTTTCATCAATAGACATTCTTTATAAAAAAATTTATGAGTAAATTATCTTTCACATGTCCTAATTGTGGGCAAAAATTCATTGACATTGAAGGAATAGAACCACATCAAAAAATTGAATGTGGGCAATGCCATTTTCAATTTGATGTGCCATCGGAAAGTGAAAATATTAGTGATAATGCTAGTATTAATATGCAAGCCTTTAATGCAGTTGAACAAGAGACAGCAAATAGACCTCTAGGTGCCAATTGCCCCAAATGCGGCAATGCCATACTGCCAAATGCTCAATTCTGCGGTTATTGTGGTGAACCTCTACAAAACAAACAAGAAAATCAGCCGCCTGTAACAGCAATAGATGAGGACTTATCCAATAAAGGAAATAGGCTTTTTGCAAATGCCTTGGGAGTTGAAAAACTGGAGGGGTTCTCTTTTTCAAAATTCTTTGTTCAGACATTTAAACATCATTCTTGGGATGAAATGGAAGAAATAGTTGCCGTCGGCACAAAAAGTACCACGCCAGAATTGTCTTCTGTATCAACAGAATGGCCAACGCCTTGGTTTTTCTTTCGAGTCATTTTATTTGTAATAGTAGCATATCTGATTGTATTATGGCGAAGGAATGATTTAGGAGAATATGCTTTAATGATCCAATTGCTTCTTGGCATAATTGGCATGCCTTTGGCAGCATTATCTTTTTTCTTTGAAATTAATATCTTAAAAAATGTTTCAGTTATGCAAGTGGGAAAGCTTGTCTGTGTAGGTGGATTCATTTCATGTCTCGCTACTCTTTTAGTTAGCAGAGTGATAAAATTTGAATCACCAATCTGGGCAGGTCCGATAGAGGAATTGATCAAAGGCGGAGTTATGCTATTATTTATACGCAATCCTCGTTATCACTACAAATTAAATGGCTTGCTTGTTGGGGCAAGTATTGGAGTCGGTTTTGCCATCATTGAAACTGCTGGATACGTTGTACGTTCAAATAATTTCGAATTTATCATGTTCATAAGAGCTTTTGCAGCTCCTTTATGCCACGTGCTTTATTCATCCTTGGTCGGTTATGCACTATGGGAAGCCAGAGCAAATGGCATTTTTACCTTTGAAGCCTTAGTAAAAGGGAAAACATTACGTCTGATAGCTCTCGCTATTGTTCTTCATATGTTTTGGAATTCTGAATTTTTATTAAATGAATTGATTATTAAATGTATAATTGTTGCCATAATTGGATATAGTTCAGTAATCTATCTTCTTCAGGATTGCATAAAGGAAATAAGATTAAAAAAGCAAATGATTGAATAAATTGCAAAAACTGTTAAAATATACTTTTCTCTATTTCATAAAGGTCTGTTGTGTGTTCCACCACCGTGTAATGCCCCCTTTTGACAAGGAACATATATGTCAGTCAAGTCAATCATCAAGACAATCGGTAAAAGGCTGAACAATGTATGGTGTTCTGAAAGCACCATGAAATCAGCATTTTATAAAATCCGTAGAGAGCTAAAGATGATGGGGCTTTTGTCTGACGGCTCCAAGCTCGACAAAGTGAAAATCTTCCGCGAATATTTCACTAATGATGCCTGGAGGGGCATAGGTGGTGCCATAGGATTCTATAGTTTTGAAGACTGTAACATACATATTCCTATCATTTGCTCTGCCTCTTTGGCCCCTTGGTGTACTGGACGTTGCATGGCGGACGTGCTCCGTCATGAGTTCGGCCATGCCTTGCAGGACAAGTTCCCTCATTTGGTCAGTAATAATGTATTCATTAAGGCTTTCGGCGATGTCTGCGGGGAGAGCGAAGTAGCCAAGGAGGGTGATGAAGATAACTATGTTTCATCATACGCCCGTACCAATACGCAGGAGGATTTCGCGGAAACATTCATGCTGTATATGAAATACAAGGGGAAATTGCCAAAGGAGTTCTCTAGACGGAAGGCTATCAAGGCCAAGTGGGCCGTCGTGGAGAGCATCTGCCTGAAGGTAACGAAATCAAGATAAATCAAGAATGCCAGATGGAAGGAATATGTTTTTTACCAATGCGATAAATAATTAATTGAGTATCTTCTTACTGGCGAATGCCGTCTTCAAGAGAGCGATTCTGTAATGGACGTATCATCCCGCTCCAAAGAACAGGAGTCATGCATATCGCCTTTATGGTGCTTATTTTAGTCATGTAGGGGCGGGACCTTTCCCAGTTTTTCGCAAGCCGTCAATCAGCCAAAACTGCGGCGTGTTTCTCCTGAAGCATCTCACGCAAAGATTTCAACTTCTCAATGTCAATACCCAACAATTCCATGATTTGATTGTCATTGTAATGTCGCGCCTCCATTCTTTCCATCACTTTGAGCATATCTTTTATTTCTTGTTCCTGTTTCAAAAACTCTGAATAGTTGCACATGTCTTCTGCCTCCCGTGTCTTGCTTAAACCATATTTCTCATGAAGTTCGTCCAGCCGCTTGCGGTAGATATTTCTCCATGACCTCCCGCACGTCGCATCCCCTGTATTCATCGATAAAATGCACAAGCAGCCAGGCGAGGCCCTCCTGGTTGCTGAATATCCTCTTGATGAGCGGATCCCCCGACGGGTCATACTGCCCTATCAGGAGATTATGCCCTAAGGAACTGAATTGCAATTGAGTATTTTGTTCCATAACTGCTTTTTCTATTGTTGTGCCACCGTTGTTTCCACCCTGATTTTCCCTGACAACAACACAACATAGCACAGGAATGAAAAAAGTCAATAAATATCTGTATAAAATATGAAAATAATATATTTTATGATTTATTATGGCTTTATATGATTTACTGTGATTTTTTATGATTTTGCAGGAAAGACGATGACTTCTCATGCGACCTTTTCAATATGATGTATATTATGTTATCATATAATCTACCAACAAGGCAGGCAGTATGTTCAATTTCATAGGTAAACATAAAATAGGCATTCTTGGCGACGCCAACAGCGGTAAAACCGTCTTCCTGACATCGCTTTTGTGGAATTTGAAAGAACGGAAACTAAAGCTGGGAACCGAGAAAAAGGCACCGACGGATGTAAAAATCCACGATTTAAAAGACGAACACGCCTTTGATTATGCCGGCAACAAGAGAAAATGCAAGAACAGCAATAAATGGCCTGCCAAAACAGTGGACGACTACTCCCTGGCAAAATGTTCCTACAGACTGGAAGACAGTTTCTTCCAGCGCGACTTGACATTTGTGGATATTCCAGGGGAACGCATGGCGGACCTTCTCATTTGGCAATGCGTCGATTATGAGGAATGGTCGGAGGAAATGCTTCGTTCATGGCGGGAATCCGACATAATCTCAACCTATATGCAGGATTATGTCGGACTTTTGTCAGATGAAAACTCAACAGGAGAGCAATTGTCCTGGGAGTACAAAAAAGGCATGAGGCATTTGATTAACAACTATATACCTCAGATTTCGCCATCGACATTAATCTTCGACAATGGCAAGGCGGAAGCCCCGTCGGACATCGACAACGATTCATGGCTGAAAAAACGCAGCATCTGGCGCCATGACGACCAGGCTTGCGATTTCTTCCCCCTTCCAACTGATTGGAGAGACTGGAATAAGGAACTGTATGAATCCTGTGAAAACAACTATGAACTGTACAGAAGGAAAGTCATAAAGCCATTGTTTTCGCAAATAGGCTCCTGCGACCATTTTATCATCTGCATCGATGTATTGGGCATTCTTGCGCAGTCTCCAGGCAATTATCTGAAGGTCAAAGAGGAACTGGAATATTTCTTCAATAAAATCACGCCTAGCTTCTGGAGGCATTTATGGGACCGTATCGGGCGTAATCCCATGAGAATCGCTTTTGTCGCCACCAAGTCCGATTTGGTCTATGGCGATAACCTACAGCATTTAAAGGACTTGCTGGAAGACCTCGTCACGAGTTTTGTCACGGAAAAGATAGAATTCGGATATTTCACATGCACCGCCTGGACTTCGACGAAAGAAGGCGAAGGAGAATACCAGGGGTTGGCTGTCGCCACCATTCTTGAAGAGGATGGCAATGGGAAGCAACGACAGGCCGATGTGGTTTTGAAATGCCCTCCCCTGCCCGAAGAATGGCCGCCCGATTGGAAGGGAGAGCAGTATGCGCATTTCCTTATGGAGATGCTGCCGAGCGTGATAATCGCCAATCCGCCAAAGCAGACCGGCATTGACGACATCTTGAATTTCGTTACAGGCGACGGGAAGGAATAATCAGGAGGAAAACCATGCTTGTCAAACGTCCCGTAACTCCAATATATGTTGATTCTGAACAGGTAAAGGAAAATCCAGAGGGGGTGCCCGCCCCTCAAGGCGCAACTGCGGAAAGGACGTTGGAAGAATCATCGGGAAAAATAAATAGTACGGGCGGTGAAAATGATTTGCTGACAGATTCCAGCGAGGCGCAGCCGACACATACTGAATCCAAACAACCAACGGAAAGTCAGGAGAAATCACCAGAACCGCAGATAGTGAAAGAATCATCGCCGATCAATCAAATGCGGCGTGAAAATGACCAGCGGACAGGTTTTAGAACACCGCCGCCGCCAATTCCTTACAATCCGCCATCCGAATCAGCAGAAGATACTACGGCGGAAGCCAACGAACCACAGGAAGCCGCATGCGACATATCCTTCTTCGATAAGCTGCAACACATTCTGATGCCGTTATTTCTGCTTGCCGTGGCCTTGCTTGGCTGTTCCATCACCAAAAACATTGCCGTTTTCTACCAGACTGTGGGTTCCATGTCCGTATGGGAGATTGTCCTGTTCTCCCTTCCGATGGCGCTGTTCAGCGGCATTTTGGTTTTCGTTCTCTATAAAACCGTCATTCTGATGTTTCATTTGCGTACATTCACTCAAATTTCCGCCAAGGCATTGCGAGAATTGCGCGACCGTGAAGACCTGCGCAGACTTTGTGCCCAACATGAAAAGGAAGCCCGCAAGAAGCTGACGGAACTTCTGAAGGATGACAGCCCCGAACAGGATAAACTTTTCGCGTCTTTCGGAGAAAAAAAGCTCATGGAGATGCGTTCTTCCAAAGAGTCGTTGCTTGACGCGCATTGCACTGCGGGGGAATGGATTTCAAAATATGTCATCGAATACCAGAGCAAAGTCGATGAAATTGCCCAAAGCATCATCAGCCGCTATTCATGGAAGGCCGCCGCCGCCGCCACAGCTTCGCCCTTCGCGGCGTTGGACCAGATCATCGTGCTCGCGACATGCGTCACCATGCTGAAGGAACTATTTTTGTTGTACAATCTTAGACCGACATGGGACAAGAATTTGCTGTTGATGACTCGTATGGTCATACATGTTTATGCCACAGGCTTCTGGCAAGACTTTTCAGAAGCTGGTGCCGAAGCGTTGAACAAAGGACTTGACACGTTCATCTCCAATGTGAAGAACACGAATATGGAAGGAGTCATGGTCAAGGCCGGTTCTGGAGTCGGCAATTTTATCGGAGGCAACCTTGGGCATATAGTCGCCCGTGGAGTGGGTGAATGCATCATGCATAAAATCACGGTCGGGCGTTTGGGAGCGGCGGCCATGCGAATGCTGCGGCCTGTTGGGAAATGACAATTGCAAAAAAACGGGAGACGCAAAAAGCAATCCGCGATTGCTTTTTGTTGGACGTAAGACGCTTAGACAAAAATCAGAAGATTCTTATCATTAAATCTTCTTCTTGATTGTCAGAATATTCTGCCCGTTCTTGTATTCATAGGTGATTTCATCCATGGTCTTCTTGACCATGAAAATGCCAAGGCCGCCGATTGGGCGCTCTTCGGCGGAAAGCGTGACATCTGGATCCTCCTTGGCGAGCGGATCGTAGGGCATGCCGTTGTCGATGAACGTGATGATGACGGCAAGCGGTTCGGGAGTGACTTCCACGCGGACGGTCGCCTTGCCTTCCGCCGGCGGCTTGCCGTAGGCGTATCGAGCGATGTTGCTGAAAAGTTCATCAATGGCTATGTCGATTTCCATCTGCGCCTTCGGCGAGCAGTTGTATTGTTCCAGATGTTCCTCCACAAATGCCGTCACGACGGGGATGTTTTCAACTGTCGCGTCAACTGTAAGTTCTTTAATCATGGCATTCTCTCCTTATATTCAAGACACAGCATGGTGATATCGTCAAATTGTGGGGCGGAGCCGACGAATTCGTCGATGTCCTTCTTGATGGCAGGCAGGATATCGTCGGGACATCTATCGGCTACGGTGTTGAGGGCTGCTGTAAGGCGCTCCATGCCATAGAGATTATTGGCGGCATCCGTGGCCTCTGTCACGCCGTCGGTATAAAGGAAAATCTTGTCTCCGACATCCAACTGGATGGAGCCCGACTTGTAGCGGACGTCCTCCATACCAGCCAACACAAAGCCTGGCCGTATCTTATGAAGATCAAACGGCTGGCCTACATGGGCGATGAACGGCGGTTCGTGGCCGGCGTTGACGAAACGGAACTCGCCTGTTTTGAGGTCGAGCACACCTTCGAAAGCAGTGATGAAAAGGCCTTCGCTGTTGGATTCGCAGAGCATGTTGTTGACTTCGGAGAAGACGCTGCCCAAGTCGCTTCCAGGCTCGGTGTGGTCTTTAATCAACGTCTTGCCGATGACCATGAAAAGGGCGGCGGGAACGCCTTTGCCCGAAACGTCCGCCATGACAACCGCCAGATGGGCGTCATCGACCATGAAGAAATCGTAAAAGTCTCCGCCGACCTCCTTTGCGGGCTGCATGGTCGCATAGATTTCGAATTCCTTACGGTCCGGATAAGGCGGGAAAATGCACGGCAGCATGGAGGATTGGATGTGCTTTGCGACGTCGAGTTCGGCACCGATGCGTTCCTTTTCGGCGGTCACGGAAGTCAAATCCTTGATATATTGGTCCAAAGATACGGCCATGTTGTTGAAGGAGGTGGCGAGGTCTCCGATTTCGTCATTGGTGGTGATTTCGGCGCGTCTGTCCAGATTGCCTTTGCTGATGAGCTGCACATCGTGCTTCAGGCGAAGGAGCGGTCTTGTGATGGTGCGGGAGTAGAGTCTGGCCAGCATGATGACGGCAATGATGATGACGACGAA
>JAGCSE010000226.1 GCA_017964325.1 Victivallales bacterium
ATTACTCATTACTCATTATGAAAATCTCCGTCATGCTTTTTCCCTATCACGGCGCCATGGATCAAGATCTCTACACGCCGGAAGAACTCGTCAAGACTTTTCACGACGCGGGTGCCGTCGCCATCGAACTCATGAAAGGCTGGAACACCAAATCGCCGGAAAAATGGCAACGACTCCGCAACGCCATGAAAGACAACGACATGGCATGTTCCTGCTATGACATCGGCCTCAATCTCGTCCAGCCCGACTCCGCCGAACGCGCCAAAATTCTGGACGAATGCCGCCGTGACATCGAATACGCCCACACGGAACTGAACGCCACCAACGTGTTAATCTACAGTTCAAAAGTCGCAGACGGTCTTTCCAATGAACATTGCAAAAAGCTTTACGGCGAAGCACTTGGAGAAATGGCCGATTTCGCGGCACAGTTCGGAATCAACGCGACGATAGAAGATTTCGACCCGCAGCCAGATTTCGTCTGTTCCGCAAAATCATGTCTAGAAGTTTTGGACATCGCAGGCCCGAAAGCCAAGCTCTGCTTCGACACAGGCAACTTCCTTGACGCTGGCGACAATCCCGCCGACATCTATCCTCTCGTGAAAGACCGTATTGCCCATGTCCATGTGAAGGAAAAAGGCCGCAACATCGCCGAACACAAGTTGAAAATCGTCCGCGCAGGCGAAGGCATCGCCCAGATCAATGTCATTGAATCCTATCTGAAGCGCGATGGATACGAAGGTTATCTCTCCGTCGAAGCAGGCTCCAACAAGCTGGACGAAGCCGTCCATGACATCCATTATCTGACATCACGGCTGTCGCTCTGATTTCTCTCGGCAAAACGACGCGAAGGGCGAAGGGAGGGGCGCGCTCATGCATGACCGATTGCGCGTCAGCGCAATCTCTTATGCGCATTACAAACGGTACATAAGAAAAAAAGCCGGAAGCCGCAAAAGCGGCGACCGGCTACAAAACTACAGATAATTATTCCGCAGGCTTTTCCTTGGCCTTCAAATCATTGAGCATACGCAGCGTATTCTCCACGAGCTCCTGGCCGCCCTTCGGCGAACAGACATTGCAATATTTGCTCGCGCTGTAGCCGCGGCCCCAGACGCCGCGTTCCGTCGCCAGATACGAACCGCCATCCGCTCCGGGCACGCCCGTCAACTGGATGATGAACGTCTGCGGGAACGGACTGCGAGCCTGGATGCGGTGCATATAGTCCATATATAGTTCGAAGCGGTTCGTCGCAAACGCGAACTCGTCGCCGAAACTGACCGTATGCAGCTCCATCGGAATCGTGGGGCTTTCCTTGCACTCCTCAAAGCGCTTGATGATTTCACGGCAACGATGGCGGCTGGCGAGCAGACGCGAATTGACCGTCAGATTCTCGACAGGCGTGCCATCCGTCTTAAATGGCGTGTTTTCATACCCTTTTAGCATTTCGCGATCTTCCTTCACATCCTCTTCGGACAATACACGGCGCGAAAGCTGAACCGTCTCGACGGAATGCGCCACAGGCAGATCCGTGCGAATGTCCTTCTTCGCCCACGCGAGCACTTCGTCGAACGCATCCGCGATGCGCTCCGCGATGTCGAGCCGTTCGAACTCCTCCGCGAAGGCGCGTTCGCGACCGTATTTCAGCTTGAAACGACGTTCCTGTGCGGCTTTATAATGGAGGATGCGCGGCGACAAGTCGCCGGCGGCGGCGGCCTGCGGCAACACGAAAATGTCGCCATGGCGCGCTTTCATCTGTTCGCGCACTTCGTTCCAGAAGCTCGCGCTCAACTGATACATGCCTTCGCTGTTCTGGCTCGGGCACGGCACGTTCACGATGGCACCCGTCAGGTTGTTTTCAGCGTCAAACGTGTACATCAGATTGATAAAGTGGTCGGCTCCAGCCTCATAGCCCATGAACATCGGATCGTTCGTGTTACCATACATGACGGAATGGCCGTTCACGCCATGCGTCGAATTCTTGACAGCGCCAGGCCGCATGGAAACGTCATCGGCATACGTCACGCGACGGCTGTGAGCCACGACGGCATAGCCATAGCCCCATGCGACGCCGCCTTCCTTGCGGCTATTGTAGGCTTCGGCAACCGCTTCGGCAGCCTGCGTGGAAAGAAAATCGCGATATTCATCGCCTGAAGCAATGTCCATTTCGATGGGCATCTGGTCATCGGGCGCGGGGCCAGTCGGCAACGTCTTGCTTCTCGGCCAGCCGCCATCATGGTAATGGCTCGGAGCCGTATGCGTATGTGTCGCATTGACAATAATTTTCTCCACAGGGAAGCCCGGCAGGAGCTTCGCGACCTTTTCGCGGATATTGTCCAGAAGGAAGGCGCGAATTACGACAACGTCGATGGAAACGAAGCAGACCAGATCACCACCGTTCTCAACGACCAAAGCCGTCGTGAAGATTGGATCCAGCACGCCTGTCGAAATTCGCGCATGAAACTGCCCGGGAATATTCACAGGCTTGTCCGTCGAAACATTTCTTTTCGCCCAACCGATTTTCATCTGTCCCATTGTTCTTTCCTTTTGTTTTGAATACTGTTTTGTTCTTATTTTTTGAAAAAATCTTTTCTCTTTTTCGGAACGTACACACCATTTCAACGGCGCAGGCGAGACGCACGCGCCACCTCCACGGCGCAGGCGGGACGCAAGCGCCACCTCCACGGCGCAGGCGGGACGCAAGCGCCACATTCTCAATCAAGATAAGTTCCGTCACGGAAATCATCTACGTCATCCATGAGAATGAACATTTGACCACCGCGCCAACGATGCCCCTCCGCCAGATATTCCAGAATCTTCTTCTGCAACGTCGTCTCACGCGGAGCCGTGGCGAAATCCAGCGGCCATCCGCGCAGGAAGACAAACCACAGCCCTTCGCCAGGCGAACTGGAGCACGGCACCAGATACAAACCGCGCTGGAAACGGCAGAGGTTCGCTTCTGGAGGGAATATCTCCTGCAATTGCGTGTTGAAAATCCACGAACTACACACGACCGCCTTCGGCGGCGTATCAGGGAAATGCTTGCAGAAGAATGCCTTGGCACGTTTCAGGGACTCCGCGCATTTGTCGAAATCCATCCCCCCGCCAGATGGAATGTGCATCCCCAAGCTCATGTCGCCTTTCGAGAACACCATCTCCCATTCCTCCAACGGCAGCCTGATTTCCTCCTTGATTGCATATCCTTTTGGAGATAAAGGCGTTCCAATTACATAGCCATCTTTGTACTCCAACGTCGAGACGAACGTCTCATGGCCTTCGTATTCCTCCGGCTTCCCCAAACGGTTGCCGTCCATTAAATACGTCTGCCCCGCAGGCGGGAAAGCAATGGTCTTGCCAGACTTGCGATGACGATAGACATAGAAATCACGCGATGACGGCTGCAACCAGAACTCCAGACGGCCAATGCGCACGTACGGATCCGTCGTGTAGTAGCGCATCCAGCCCAATTGGTTCAGATAGATGCCCGGCCGACCGTCGTGGCCACGGCGGAAATTGTCGTCACAGTAATGACGGACTTGCGCAATCGTTTCAAGCGTAACATCTTCCGGAAAACCAAGCCGTTCATGGTTGTGACGCACCAGCGGCACATAACCGATGGCGGGAAGCAGATAGATCAGCCCGCGATCCTCCCCAAGACATTCAGGTTCGGGCCAGCCCGACGGCGGATACACGCCTTTCGTCGTCAAAAAAACACGCCAGAAGCAGTGCCATGAAAGCCGCGCCAAAGCGTCGTTCTGACGGATCGCCGCCGCCGCCTGCAGAAATGGACCATCCATCTCGTCGCCAAAACCTGTTGCCTTTCGGTTGGATATGATTGCGTCATCCTTCAGGAACGGTATGTTATCCGCCCCAGGATACGCCGCCATGGAGTCGTCCCATAATTTCTCGACATCCGCCAAAGCCGCCGTCGAACCAACGGCCTTCAATACTTCTTCTGCTGTCAACATCATGTCTTCCTTTGATTTTTTCCCATCTGGCATTCTCCATATTATAACATATTGACGGTTTTACTAGCAAGCAAACGAAACCATACTATATTTTGTAAAAAAACTTGCCGCCATCAGCCAAAATCAATTCCAACCACAGCTTCCCGCCATGATCGCCAACATCAACCAGCTCGAAGGACGCAAATTCTGCGTCGTTTTTGTCAAAGTCCTCGACGCCGCCACGGAAAAAGTCCAACTGCAGTGCATGCGCGGAAGAGCCTCCATCGACCGCGGCCGCGTCAGCGTCATCGACAAGCATGGCGCCGCCTTCACCATCCCCAACATCTCCATCCCCAACATCATGCCCAGCGATGGCTCAAAAATCCTGCAGGACGCCGAATTTTTCGTCTTCGTAAAACTCGACGACAGCATCCAATTGTTCAACCCGGATATTGATCCGACATTGTAATTCACTGTTTTCCATGTCGTTGCAAACGTTCTCCGCACTCAGCCCCATGCTGGCCGTCGATATGGTCGAAGAAGCTCTCGGCATTCCCGTAGAAGCCTTCGTCCGCCCATGTCCAAGCCACATCAACCGCGTCTATGAAATGAACACGCGGGACGGACTTGCGTTCATCGTAAAATTCTACCGGCCAGGAAGATGGACGGAAGCCGCCATCCGCGACGAACACGATTTCATGCTCGACTGCCAAGACGCGGAAATCCCTGTCGTCGCCCCCGCCGCCTTCGCCGACGGCGACACGCTCGCGCAACGCAACGGCATCTTCTTCGCCGTCTTCCCCAAGATGGGTGGCTTTCCTTTCGACAGCACTCGCCCTGATCAATGGCAAAGGCTCGGCTCCCTCATCGGCCGCGTCCACGCCGTCGGCGAACAGGCCGACGCCCGCCACCGCGTCATCCTCCATCCTGCAAAATCCTCCATCGACGATTTCGACTATCTCCGTGAGTCCGACGCCATTCCGCTTGATTCACGCAGCCGTTTTCTTGATGTCGCATGGCAGGTCATTGATGCCTGCCAACGCGCCTTTCCACGGCAGACCGAACTCATCCGCATCCACGGCGACTGCCACAGCCTCAACATCTTGGACAATCCAAACGAAGGGCTCCTTCTCATCGACTTCGACGACATGGTCGTCGGCCCGCCCATCCAGGACCTCTGGATGCTCCTTCCGGACGCCCCCGAAAACTGCCGCCCGCTCATCAACGCCTTCCTCAAAGGCTATCGCATCTTCCGCGATTTCGATGAAAGAAATTTCCGCCTCATCGAACCTCTCCGCGCCATGAAAATGCTCTATTTTCTCGCATGGTGCGCAAGACAGCGAGGCGACGCCAATTTCAATACGAAATTCCCAGACTGGCATTCACGGGATTTCTGGACAAAGCAGACGGCGGATTTCGAACGTCAACTCCGACGAATCCGCTAACCACCTATTGGACAACCGTTTTCAAAAGATCAATGACCAATTTCTGCGTATCTTCGACTGTTTCCCAAATCGGTGTCATCGCCTGATAACATATCCATCCTTTCTTCGGTCGCCAATGATGCCGAAACGCCATGAAATTGCCGCTGCTCCATTCTGGCCCAACGTATGTTGTATAGACTAAATATCTTATATCACCGCTCAATACCAATGATTCCAAAACCGCAATCCGCTGTCCATGCACTTCCAGAATAACCTCTTCGCTTTTTTCAATGACATCCCCTCCGCTCCTCAAACAAATCTCCACAGGATGCAGCGAATGAATGTCCCATGCGGGCTTGATGCTCGACATCGTAACAATCTGGCCGTTTTTCATATAAAGGAACTGCTTCACGTCCGCCCCATTAAAAACAATCTCATCCTGCAATTCCATCTCCATGCGTTCACACAACCAGCCGCTCTTCCTGTCAACATCAAAGTTGATTGTGAAACAATCGCCTTTTAGCATGGGATGAGTTCTGATGACACTAAACGCCCCCAATAGCAGCAGAAATCCGACAAACAGCAACTTGTCAATCCGTAACGGCTTCCTTGTCAAGCAGAAAATGATACTGGCGATTATTCCCACTAAAGGCTTTACATATTCCGCTCCCCATGACAGCCCCGCACCGTGTATATAATAGGTGAACCAAAAAGTCGTAGATGGAACACCGAGAAGGCTCACTATGAACAAAGGTGATATGCCTGAGAAAAGACGCTCTCCATACAATATGTACACACCGCTGAAGATAAATGCAAGTGCTCCCGTCAAATAAACAGCATGGATGCTGCGCATGGCACCGTATGCCATTGCTATAAAGCTCAAAGCGAAAAACACCCATCCTATGGCGTTCTTTAATCTCCACAACGGCTGTGCCCAGCGGCGGATTCGTCTGAAAAACACAAGCGGAAGCAGCACCACCACACACCACCATATCCATTGATAATGATCCAGCGGCGACGACTGCCATGCTCTGATGAAATATCTGAAATCAATCAACAACGGCAACGCGAAAAGAGTCATTGCAAATGCCCGAAACTGCTTATTCTTCGGCATTTCCATCCTCCTCGCCACGCAACAGCCACCCCGTGAACAGCATGAGCATTATCACCGCTACCAATACCATATAACCAAACAAACTGTGCCACGGCTCCATGAAAGCGGCGTCCCCGATTCGCAGATACAACAATATTCCTCCTACAAGTCGCAATGTGTTGCATACGATGACAAACGGAAACAGCATCATGTAATGCGCCACACGCATCCACACAGGCAGAGCATGACGTCTGACCACAAACCAACCTAGCAACAACGACACCTCGAACAGCTCCACACCACTGCATGCCGCCGTCACTGCCACAAGTTTTGCACCGACGAGTAACGTAGCCCGCTCGACAACCACCTTCACACCAAAAGCTTGTAACAACCATCCCGCAAACGCCGCGCAGATGCGGCTCATCGGCAGACTCATCGTCATGAAAAGATATTCCTGATGCCATGCCAATACCAGCATCAACAACAGCGGTCCAAGGCAACGCAATGCCAGCCGCCAGCCTGAAAGCCAACAGACACATCCACACAGACAAATGCTAAGCACCAGTCCGTCAGGCATATTCCAATAAACCAAAAAGCCTCCCAAAAACAATGTCACCCAAGCCAACCAACAAGACAACTTATCGGATTTGTCGCTGTCATGTCCCATCAAAGCGGCATGTCCAGTCACCGCCCCCAGAATGGAGAGGATAAAACTACTCGTATCAGCATGATGGGCAAAAAGATAGCAAATGCTCAAACAAAAAGCAGACAGCAGGACCCAGCCACTGCCATGACAGGACAGCCCCTTCAATGCGTCTCTATGCTGTAACAAACTGCTTTTCATCATCTTATATCAAAAAAACACTACCCTATTCCTGCATTTCAACTTCCGTATCAAACTGATTGTCTTCCTTTTCAGTCTGTTCATCTTTCTTCTCCTTCTTCATTTCCATCTCTATTTTCCAGCGTTTGATATCATCGGGTTTCTGTTTGCGCACTTCCTCTTCGCGCCGCCGCAGACAACGGTCATAGACATACCATCCAGGCCAAAGCTGCGCCGTCCCGCGTGCAATGTCCAATGCATCTATCACCTTGCCTTTACGTGCGTAAGCCTCAGAGAGTTCGCACAACACAAACGCATCTGCCCTCCCCATCCGCAGGACATTTTTCAATTCCGAAATCCCGTCGTCCAAGATATCGTTCCAAGAAAGGAGAACCCCGCGCCAATACCGCAGTTCCGCATCCCCTGCCTTGCCTTCCGGAATCATGTTGCCAATGATTTTAGACGAAGCAGAGCTGAATCCTATCTGATCTTTCCGCCACAATTGATGTAATGCCACCAGGCAGGATTGACGTACTTTGTCCATGCCGTCATTACCGTACATCGACTCCACTTTCGTCATCCGCTCCTCCATTCCGAACTCGCGGAACAACCGCCACGAATATTCCTTAAGCATCGCATTTCCAGGATCAAGAGACAACGCCTTTTCAAAAGCCTTCGCCGAGTCCTCCCATAATCCACCAAACGCCAACGCATTGCCGCGAGCCACCAGCGCTTCCACGTCGTCATCGCCAATCATCGCCGAATATGTCAGGCAGTCGTTGAAATTGCCAGCCCCAAGACTCGACATCATCAAAACATGCAACACTTCATCATCCTTGGCTTCAAATTTCTGGCAGAATTTCGCCAATTCCAAAGCGTCATGAAAATATCGCGCCTTGTATCTTTCCGCCATCAGAAGTTTTGCAGCCACACGCATTTCAGGCAATTCCATGCGCGTAAACGACCACATCAATTCCGCATACCAAACCGCTGTCTTCACGTCATTTTCCTTCAATGATTTCTGAAGCGATTGATGCAAATAACTAATAACCATCTGCACAAAATTCACATCCAAAGGCTTCTGACGCAGAAACGCCATGTCGTCTTCCAAATGGTCCTTCAAATCCAGTTCCAGTATGCAGCACAACCGCATGACATGGTAAAAATCCCGCTCATAGAAGCCCAGGCATTTCTTCAAAGCACCAAGTGTCTTTTCATAATCATGCCCTAAAAAAAACAAAGCCGCTTCTGAATAGTTATAAAGTTCCTTTCTGGAACGATTAATCGGTTCAAGAGTCTTCCACAGTTCCTGCAGCCTCGCCTTGTCCCCCAAACCACCATAGATTTCCACCAACTGCATCCGCGGATAATCGTCCGCCGGATGATATTCAAGCTCTTTCCGCCAATATTCCGCACTTTTCTCGTACATCCGATTCAAACGGCAGAAATCCCCCAAAAGCCCATTCGTCAATTCTGGCACGATGGAATTGGCCCGCAGATAATGCGCCTCCGCCCCTTCGACATCTCCATTCGAATTCATGACACCGCCTAATATCACCTCCAGCCGCCAACGGAATGAATTCGGAAGCTCTGCCTTGAGCAGCTTCTCCAAGATTTGCCGCCCATCTTCGTAATCGCCTGTCCTGATGGCCTTTATACCATCCAAAAACGAAATTTGGATTTGATCTCCCACAACTTCGTTGACATGCTCCATGACCATGTCAATCTTGTTCTTATCTCCCACCATGATAACCGCTTCCGCATACGCTAGCAGTTCATGCGAGTCCAAAAAACCGTCCGCATATTCCTGTTCATACAATTTTATAATAATGGAATATTGCAGGGAGGTCAACAGACATTCAATCAACCGTTGTCTGGCCTCTTCGTCGCCATTGTTCAATTCACGGACTTTCCGCCAATTGCTCGCCGCTCCTAGATAGTCCCACCGTGCCTCGTCGATTTTGGCTAACAAACGAAAACCATTTTCATGCGACGGTTCCTTTCGCGTCAATTCACTCAGTTTTTCGGCAGCCAAATCATATTGCCCTGCCTTGTATGCCGTCACAGCATCGTTCCACAAAAGACGTTCATGCCTAGCCAAATACGCCATGCAGAGAAAAAAAGCTACCGCGATGCCCCCCATCAGCAACAACACGGCAGCCAATGCCATCTTTCTCTTGCGTTTAGACGATTTACGGAGCATAAACACCCACAACATCCCAATGGATGCCTATTCCAGAAAAGTCATCAGAACAGACGGCTTTCAACTTCTGCGATGTTTGTTGCGATGTTTGCGGAACAGCCACAACAATGCACTTCCACACGCCATCAGTCCCAATGATCCTGGCAACGGCTGGCCTGAAACCCCTCCACGAGTGGTAACACGAAAGACATGGATGTTATTCATCCCGCCTTTTCCGTAAGGATTCGCCGTCCGCAGACTGATATCAACGAAATCTTTTCCGTTGCCTTGGGTGTCCGCATACATCTGCACACCAAGGTTGTTGCCTTTATCAAGACCTTTTATCGTTTTATTGCTCGAAAAGAAGAATTTCAACATGTCGCCTTTTGACAGACCGCTGATGACAGCTCCCTCACTCTTGACTTTCTCCAAATCAATGACTTGGCTTTCATTCCAAGTCTCCGTGAATGTAGTGACACCAGTCTTCTCGTCCGTTGTCCCCTTCACAATGCTGTAACCCATCGCCTTCACTTCCGACGGCAACCCCTCCGGATTCTTGCCCGTCACGACGATGTCGCCATCGCTCTTAATCCAAACGCCAACGGCCTCGCCGATGCCTTCCACTTCGGAAAGTTTCGTGAGGTGAGTGGCTCCCACCATTTCTTCGTCACCAAGAAGCGGAGCCATTCCTACAAAAAATATCAATGCCAAGCCAAGCAGCATGAACGTTTGTCTAGTCTTTTGTTTCATTTTTATGTTTCCCTTGATTGCTTTCTTCCCTTTTTGACTCAACATACTATAATTTACAACCATTTTTCTATTTTGCCCATAAAATAAACCTATTTTTTCACATTTTTTTATTTTTTTCATATTCGCAAATGGATGATTCCATAAATCAAGCTAAAGTATTACCAACTTATCTCAATTATTTAATGGAATATCATGACATTCCCCTTGAATTACAAACTTGACGACGCATTCAAATTCGGATGCGGCCGTTTCCGACAGGAATACGGACTCCTCGCCAAATGCGCGGACGAAATCGCCCGTCTCGGCACTCATCCGCTTTTTGTCTGCACCGACACCTCCGCAGATATCGCCCTCCCCATAGTCCAAAAGAGCCTCGGCAATGCCCACATCCCTCTCAAAGCATTGAAATACAACGGTTTCTGTAGTCCATCCGCCGCAGAGCGGTTCGTCACGCAAGGATTTCTTGACGGCATCGACATCGTCATCGGCTGTGGTGGTGGTGTCATTCTCGATTTCTCCAAGCTTATCGCGGATTTCACCCGTCTGCCGCTTGTCACCATCCCCACATCCAGTGCCACATGCGCTGCATATACCCCTCTATCAGTCTGTTATGACGATGATGGGAAATCTCTTGGAAGCCCTAAATACAAATGGGAAATCGCCGCAGCCCTGCTGGACATGGACATCCTTTCCGCGCAACCGCCACGCCTTCTCGCTTCGGGAGCCTTGGACGCCATGGCGAAGAAAATCGAAATCGAACAGCGTCTCGTCGGCCTCGACGCCGATGAACTCGCTCCAGGCTTCGCCTCCTGCCATGTCCTCGCGGATTTCATCTACAGCGAACTCGACCGCAAGCTGGAAACCGCCTGTGACGATCTTCGCAACGGTCGCCGTTCCAAGACGATAGAAGATGTCGTCTATTACTCCATCGTCGATGCCGGGCTCATTTCAGGCTTGGCAAACGGCCGCAACCAAAGCGCCATCGCCCATAAGTTCTATCTCTTTGTCAGGACATTCTTTACAAAAGAAGCTGCATCTTTCCTCCACGGTGAACTCGTCGCCATTGGCCTCGTCGCCCAACTCCATTACAACGGAGACCATGAAGGCTCAAAGGCATTCGCCAAACGCCTCCATGTCCTCGGTCTTCCCGCCTCCCTCAACGAACTCAACCTCCCCGCCACGCCCAAAGTCTTGGACGACTGCTACCAATTCATCCTCTCATCCTCTGCCATGGTCGGAGCCCCCGCCGACGGCCCTGCCAACCTCCTCCAAGCCCTCCAAACCATCATTCTACTCTAACTACTAGCCACTAACCACTAGCAACTAGCCACTAAAATATGCAAAACTCCACCAATCTCATCTGGATAGACATGGAAATGACGGGCCTTCGCCCTGAAACAGACAAAATCCTTGAAATCGCTACCATCATCACAGACAAAGACTTAAACATCCTCGCCGAAGGCCCCGTCTATGCCGTCCGCCAACCGCAATCCATTCTGGACGCCATGAGCGACTGGTGCAAAACGCATCATTCCCAATCTGGCCTTCTCGCCCGTTGTGAATCACAAGGCGTCACGGAAGCCGAAGCCGAACAAGGCACACTCGATTTCATCGCGCAATACGTCCCACCGCAAGCCAGTCCCATCTGCGGAAACAGCATCTGCCAAGACCGCCGTTTCATCTACCGCTATATGCCGAAACTTCACGACTATCTCCATTATCGGAATCTCGATGTCAGCACATTGAAGATACTTGCAAATCTCTGGGCACCTGAGATCATGCCAGGCTTCACCAAACGTGAATGCCATCTCGCACTCGACGACATCCGCGAATCCATCGACGAATTGAAATATTACCGCCAGCATTTCATCCGCCGGTAACCAATGTTGCTATTCGCTCCAATTCAAGGCTATACGGAAGCGTTCTACCGCCAGGCCCACCACAATACCATAGGCGGCGTGGACGAATATTATATGCCGTTCATGCGTATTGAAAAGAACGAACTGCGCTCCAAGGACTTGCGTGAACTAACCTCCCCAAATCCACCCAATACAACCCCGCAGATCCTCGTCAAATCACCCGACGAATTGAAAACACTGCTTGCCCCAATCGCAAAAGCAGGCTATTCATCCGTCGATTTGAATTTCGGCTGTCCCTTTCCCAAAGTCACGCAACACGGCTACGGCGCAGGAATCCTGCCGTCACCACAAGCCATAGAATCCGTTCTATCAGCACTTTCCAACTATCCGCAAATCGCCTTTTCCGTCAAGATGCGCATCGGCCTCAATTCCACCGACGAATTGCCACCGCTCCTCCCGCTCCTCAACGCCGCCCCTCTCCGCCATGTCACCCTCCATCCGCGACTAGGCCACCAACAATACAACGGAGATATCGACATGGATTCCTTCCGTTTTTTCACCGCTCATTCAGACCATCCTGTCATCTTCAACGGCGACATCAGAACCATCTCCGATACAGCCCCTTACCACGATGTCATGATTGGACGCGGACTTCTCGCCAATCCACTGCTCGCATTGGAAATCCGCGACGGCCGCCCCCTCCCCGCCCCCCGTCGCCTGGAACTGTTGCTCGCATTCCATAAATCACTGGTTACAAGTCTTCAAGACATCGAACAACCTCTCCAAAAACTCAAAACCATTTGGGACTATTTCCTGCCGAACGCCGAGCCGCATCTGCGCAAGAAACTCCTGAAATCCCGTACGTTGGACGACTATCTTGCCCTTGCCCCCCAAGTCATCGAATCCGCCCTCAACCAATAAATCTCTATACATCGCCATGAACGCTTTCCGCCTGTCCTGTCTCGCCCTTGCCTGTCTCGCCCATTCCTTCTATGCCCACGACTACCGCCTACATGGTGCAAAACTCGTCCCCATAGACTCTTCCATCATTGAAACCAGTACGGAGGATATGAATTTCTGCTTCGCCACACGCTTTGACGACGGCTCCATCCATCTCAATCATTCCAAAGGCATCCACACCGTCACGGAATATGGTTGCAGCGATATTTCCCTCGACAACGGAAAGACCTGGCGTCACGCTGATTCCGGAGTCTGCGGCATCAATTCATTCCAAAATCTGAAAGGCGAGAAAATCCAAATCAGTTGCTGGAACCACAAGCAAGCCACAAACCACGAACTATCCATTCTGCGATACAACGATGCCTCACAAAAGAAGGAACTCCTTGCCAAAGTGAATGTTACATTGCCCTTTGAATGCTCTTTCCACACCCATCGCGCTGTCATCCGCCTCCATTCAGGGCGACTTCTCGCCAACGCCTACGGCACCCGCAAAGGCGACGCTAAAAACCTTTCATTCATCATCGCTTCAGACGACGATGGCAAAACATGGAATTTCCATTCCATCCTCGCAGACGACCCACAGCGCAAATCCGTCGAAGGCCCCAACGAAGCCACACTCTGCGAACTCAAAGACGGACGCATCGCCGCCCTCTACCGCGACAACGGCAACGACTTTCTCAAGCAAAAATTCAGTTCCGACGGTGGCCTCACATGGTCTCAACCTATCACACTCAATTTCTTTCCCGGCTCCGCAGCCCCTTACATGACAAGACTTTCCGACGACGCCATCGTCGTCGTTTCAGGTCGCCCAAATCTCTATATGCTCATAGACCTTACAGGCACAGCCGAACATTTCCAGAAAGTGCTTCTATACAAAGGTTCAGGCAGCAGTTACGCCACCGTCGTCGAAACCGCCCCCGCTGAACTGCTTGTCCTTTTCGATGAAAGCAACTTCGGTTCCTCCCGCAGCCCCACGGCCTTCTCCTATCTTCACGCCTGCCGCTACAAACTTGTCAAAATCGACAACTCCACTCTGCAAGACCCTCGTGCAAAAGGCTTTTCCACATTCTATTCGCCGACAGACAGCAGGTTGCCGCAGGAATGCGACATCGCAATACCATATAATTACACACGTCCAAGAGCTCCCAACGCGCTCGCCACATACGGCATCATCACCATTCCCGAACGTCCGCATCCCGTCCTCCACCTCGTCAACCACGGCGACAACAAGCTCGTCGTCAATTCCGACTGGGCCATTTTCCGTTCCACGGAATCCGTCGAAGGAGCCCGCCAAATGACCATCGGCTTCGAATTCCGTCTAGCGGAGGACGGTATCGACAAACCGCAGTTCCATGTCAGCGGCAACGTTGGCTCCACAGTTGACACGAAAGGCTACAATGGATATGCACGTTTCTCGCGCAACGCCATTTTCTATCTAGACGGCAAGTCCATGAAAAAATTCGACTACGACATCGGCGTCTTCCGTTTCCACGCCTTCGTCATGAAATTGGATGCAGACAAAAACACATGGGCAATGTTCAAGCAAGGCGTTGACCAACCGCTCTTTACAGCATCACTTAGTCCCTGTGAAGGCACCCCGTGCATCTCATTCGGCGATGGCTCCGTCGATATCAACGGCACAGTTGACCTCTCCTACATCGGCTGGAACTTTGAATGATTCATAATTATTTATGATTATGTTTATAAAATATAATCATAAGTTATATAGTGTGAATTATAAATTATGAATTGAAAATTGTGAATTATGAATTGTGAATTATGAATTGTGAATTATGAATTGTGAATTATGAATTATGAATTATGAATTG
>JAGCSE010000227.1 GCA_017964325.1 Victivallales bacterium
CGCGCCACCTCCCACGGCGCAGGCGGGACGCACCGCGCCACCTCCTTCTCCTGTCCGGATTCTATCGAATGTATTTCACGTCTTCTTCGAATATCCGCCCTATGTCGGCATCCTGCAGATCCAAGACTTGTCCGCCATGGTTCAGCGTGACATTTCTGGCTTGCAGGAAATCGATTTCATAACCGGCGGACGCTTGGATGACACTGGCGATCTTCTCTGCATAAACACCATCCAGCACAAGTCTTCTGACTTTTGCTTCCGCAATGAGACGAATAAGGTTGCCGGCGGGAACCGTCCCTTCCGCACGATGCAGTTCAATATTCCTCAAGATCAAATGGTCGAAATTGAAAAGGAGATAAATCCAATCCACGGGGGGGCTCTGCGGCGCGTCGTCCATGATGACAAGTCCATCCACAATCAACGTCCGTATGGTCGGCCGTCGATTGTCTTTGAAATTGTAAAATCCCGCGTAAAATGTCGTTCCGAGATCGAAGCATGAATGCGCGGGTTCCGTGCAGTGGAATCGTATGTTCTTCATGCTGAAGCATTCGATGCTGCCGCCGACTTGCAGCAGCGTAGTCGGCATGGTTCCCCCGTTATCCTGCCGCAAGTCTATGTTTTCCAATGAAATGTCTCCATAGTTCCCGAACGTGGTGCTGTCAATGAACGGCATGATGCTGACGCCGAAGACGCGATAGGTGCCGGTGACATTGCGAATCGAGACCCTGTCCAGCCGTCCCGTGCCATGGGAAAGCATGCGGATGCCTTGATAGGCATGGTCGAAGAAGACGCCGTCGACAAGGACGTCGGTGATGTCGGAGACTCCATCGATTTCATCCGGTGCGATGTTGATGATGTCATCGCCGGTCAGGCCGCGGAAATTGCGGATGGCCAGAAACTGTCCAGGCCCGAAGAAATGCAGTCCGTCCTGATTGCCGGGGGTAAGCAGTTGGGCCATGTCGATGACGCAGTTTTCAATGACGGCGTTCTTGAAATTTCCAAGGGTGAATGCGTAAGTCCTTTGATTCCGCAAGATGACATCTCGCATCAGGAAATTTTCCACGCCATAGAATTCCATCAGGTAAATGTAATGGTGATCCCTGAAGCTCGGATCGAGATTGTCGTCGTTGCGCGTTTTGGGCATGGGATATTCGCTGGTGGGCAGATCGTGTTCCTGATGTGCGCAGTTATGGTTGTAGGTCCCGCCGAGCAGACGGATGTTCCGGGTTAGACGGTTGTCCTTCAGATTCCATTCGGCATTGGTCAGAATGGGACGGCTGGCATGGTCCTGCAAGTAGAAGCCGCAGTTCGCGCCGAGGCATTCGATGGTCGTATTGGAATGGAGCTTCAAGCCATGGACGAGAGCGGCTCCGTCCATGACGAGACGGATGCCGCCTTCCGTTTTCGCTTTGTCGAGAAGGGCCTGCAAGGAAGCCGTGTCATCGGTTCCCCCGCCGGAAAGAACGTCGCTGTCGAGAATCGCGTATTCGCTTGCATAATAAGTGCGCATGATGGGCCTCTCATCCTGTTGTTTTCATCGTTTGGTGATTTTGATGGAATCGATGAGCAATTCACCAATGGAATTACTGGCGCCAAGCATCAGACGATAGCCGCCGGTGGTGAGCATGTTGAAATCCAGTGAAAAATCCTTCCATTCGGGAATGTCTTGAGGAAGCGACAGATAGATGAAATCCTTGTTGCCCCAGAGATCAGAACAGATGCCCAGTCTGCCGGCCGCGCAATTCTTGCCTTTCAGACGGAACGTCACGCGACATGGCGTGCCAGGAGGCGCTTGGAAGGGAACGGTGCAGAGACAATAGCAATTCGGTTTGCCGCCATTGTCGTCATGTATACGCAACGCCTGCCCACCGTTTTCGCCTTTGCCCGGAACGACTGTGAGAGTATGGCTGGTAGGAGTGGTATGCTGGTGGTCGTAGCCAAGTGGCAGGCCGCCGACGGGATACATCTCGAAATCCTCCCACAACAGGCATTGGTTGGAAGGCGGTGCCGCCCAGACAGGCGGTTGTTTCTCAAGACGAACCGTGGCAAATTTCGTCAAATCGCGGCCATGGACAACCGTCCCGCGGAAACGCTCCAGAAAACGCCGCGGGACGAGTACGTCGTCATCATTGATGGCGATTGCGTATTTGAATGCCCCGAATTTCGGGACACCGATGAATTCGGCGCCCAATTGCGCCCAAGGGACTGCAAAATCGTAGATGCACTGCTTGTTTTGATAAACGATGTCAAGCTGGCAATCAACGAGATGTTTCCACTGGCGTTCACTCCAGGCGAGCGGGCCTTTGGGCGTCAACGCCAGCCAGAAGCCAGAGACCGGAGATTGGTCAGGCGGGCGGTCCGCGAGCATGAAGAGCAATTGAATGGAATCTTGGTGCCAAACACCGTCGTCTGAAATGGTCTGATTCATGACCTGGTCATTGACGATGGCATGGAAATAGAGTTTTTCATCATCCCACGCCATTGCGGTCGTCGCGGACAAGTCATCAGGAGACCAGCTGTTGCCGTAGCTTCCCCAAGCATATTCCTCTTGATCAAGACGCAATGGCGGTGCATCACGCCACCATTGCACGCCTGTTTTTTGTGGACGGCGAATGGCAATGGTGGATTCGATATCCAGCGGGCCGATGACGAAAGGCTGGCCGTGGTCAGGCAGAAACTGCGCATTCAACTGATATCCGGCCTCGGCGAGACGGCGTGCGGCGCTTTCGGAAAGCCTGCACGTCATGGAGGCTTCGGCCTTTGGCTCGACTTGATAAGGAATCAGCGCCAACGGGGCGCCCGCATTGCCGGTCGGCAGCAATTTGAGATGGCCGCTGACAGCATTCGTCTCCTGATTATGCAATTGCAAGGCCAGATGACCGTTGCGTTCTTCCAAAACAGGCATGGTGAGACTGATGGCGGGCAGATACTCCAGCCAATTGAAAGTGGTGACACGTGCAGGACAGCCTTCCAGAAGAACGGCGATCGAGATGTCGGGCGCATTGGCGCCACTGGGAACCGTTATGGCCAGATCGGCCCATGCCTCGCCATTGGCGGGTACCGTTAATGGCTCCATTTGCGTTGCCTTCCATCCCTCGGGAAGCAATGGCTGTATTTGCGCCTTGACATCACGATCCGCATAGTTGGAGACGCGGACTCTAAGTTTGGTGGGGACGCCGGTGACAAACGAGAGGTGTTCTTCCAGCTTTCCGTTGCGTTCTTGATAGAGATTGGCAAATACCGCATACTGAATGCGTTCGCCCCAACGGGAGAATGCCTGGCAGGATTTCTGCAGGACGTTCAGAAGTGCGCCGCAGGTATGTGCGTCGCTTTCATCGCGCGCCATTTTCCGCTGGCGTTCCAGCCTGTCTGCCTGCCGTAGCAGATAACGCAATGCCTGGCAGGACAGAAGGTTCGCATGGTCTTTTAAAACTTGTTCGCGGAAAGGTTCCGCGTCAAATGCAACGGACGGGGCGTCCGTTTGGCTGAAGTTGCGTCCTGTCTGCAGATACCAGTCCAAAGCGAAATGGAAAAGGGCCTGTTCGTCGCTTGTGATGGGGGCTTTTCTCTCCTGAAGCCAATTCAAGAGGGCAAGACGCAGCGTTTCAACATCGGTCGCCTTCAGATTTAAAAACGTTTTGAAGGAATCCAGCGGTTTTAATTGATGGAAATGCAGAAAACGGTCCTGAAGCCGCTTCGCCTGCGCTTGGATATGCGTGTCCACAACGGATTGGGGAATTTTGTCAAAAAAGACTGGGAACCGCGAAATTTTCGGATTTTCCAAAGCATTGCCGAAAGCGTCCGTGGCCTCGCCGTCGATGGTCGGGGGGAATTCGCCGTCCATGGTTGTCCATTGCACGGCGAAGGGTTGCTTGTGGCGTTCATAGACAACCGTCCATATATTGTCTTTGAAAGTCGCGCCGACAAAGCGCGCAACCTGTCGGCGCATGGCAAAGTAATGCAAGGCGACGACGGCTGGAAGATGGCAGGTGTTGTAGTCACGGTCCCAATTATAGACGACGGCCTGCCGGACGCCCGCGACATCGTTCAACAGCAGCATGCGCAAATAGCAGGCCGTACGGGCGCGTTCTTCGGCGGGACTGCCGTTGGGCCATCCGTATTCGGTGTTCCAAAGCTCTTTCATGCCGCCGGATGTGAACACGAGTTCATGCAGCCTGTCCAATTGCTCCAACGTGTGATGGGCTTCTGGAGAGGCGGATTCCGAACAGGTGGAATTGTTGGTGTACGGATGCACGACGTAGGCGTCCAGGGAATCGCCCAGTCTTCGTGCGCATTGGAACTGCAGCCAGCTGTAGTCGATGGAGCCAGTTCCAGAGTTGCCCAGAACGCAGAACGGCTGGACCGACCGCAAGGCGGCGGCGCCATGCCGCCCTGCTTCCGTGTACAGATACTTGTTGGCGCCGTTGTCTTCGTTGCCAAGTTCATGCTCTTCAACCAAACCCGCCATTGCGTTTCCGTAGGCTTTCAAATAATGGCCATAGCCTGATGAAAAGGCAGCCAGATCGGTCGGCGGATAATGCCCAGGATGCGCATACAAAGTCTGCAATGTGCAGGGGCGCACTTTCTGCGAAATCCATGGCATGACATAATCACGGCATTGCGCCAAATCGTACTGGCCCATGGCCCTTCTTTCGCATTCGCCCCAGTTGGGCAGCTCGAAACGGAACCAGCGGCGGCCTAGACGTGCTGAAAGTTCCGGGGAGGTTTCGTCCTGACAACCGCCGATGAAGCCATAGCGGAATTCATATTCCGTCTCTTCGTCGGTCAAAGTGGAGACGCAATCAGGCGACATGGACTGGACCGAGATGGCGTGTTTTCCCGCAATGGCGCCAGCCGCATCCAGCAATGTCCCGCGAAGCTCATAACTGCCGTATGGCAGTTCGATGGTGATTTTTCCCGCAATGACCGGCAGCTTGACGGTCTTGACGACGGCTTCTCGAAAACGGTCAAATATTTCCAGTTGAACGTGATGCGTTCCGGCTTCTTCGAGGCCGGAAACTGCAATCTCAAGCTGGTGTTCGCCAAAATGATAATAGGGGCAATTGAGCTGGAATTGCGCGGCTGTCAATGACAAGGAGAATAAAAGGGTCAAAAGATATTTCGTATGCATTGGCCGGAAAGACGGATATGGTTGACTGGTATCGTTTTTTGGAGATATTTCTTATTATATCGTTTTTGTCTGTTTTTCAAGCAAACAAGAACAGTATTCATTTATTGCGATTGGAAAAGTGGTGTTTTTTGCGTTATGTTACGGTAATTCAGTAAAAAACAATCGTAACGGAGTCCATCCCATGAACATGAACTGCCCACGCTGCGGCCAGCCATTGGCCAAATCACTCTACCAGGGGAAGATCGGCTTCCACTGCCCGAATGGTTGCGGACGAGCTGTGTCGCTTTCCACCGTTCGCGCAGTCTGCGGCAATCCAGATTTCGCCAACGTACTGTGGCGCAAGGCGATGGAAACGCCCGGGCATAACGGAGGCTTCTGCCCGATGTGCGGTCGCCCCATGACGCTGGTCGTTCTGCCGGTTGAAGGACAGGAGCTGGAACTTGACGTCTGCTGCCGCTGCCAGGAGCTGTGGTTCGATCCAAACGAACTCGACGCGCTGCCGAAGCCGCCACCGCCGCCACCACAGCCCGAATTGCCGCAAAGAGCCAGGGAGATTCTCGCGCAGCATGCCGTCAATGAAATGAGAACGCAAGCCATTGAGTCTGAAACGCCTTCAGGCTTGGCGTATGTCGCTGGTATTCTAGGATTTCCTGTCGAAAGAAACGCACCACAGCTCAATTCCATTCCAATCGTCACATGGCTTGTCGCCGCGATCTGTGTCATTGTTTATCTTTTTACATGGCAGGATTTGGAGATGGTTGTAAAAGATTACGGTCTGATTCCAGCGGAATGCCTCCGCAACAACGGGGCGACCTTCATTACGTCCATGTTCCTCCATGGCGGCATCGGCCATATCATTGGAAACATGTATTTTCTGCTGATCTTCGGCGACAACGTGGAGGACGCGTTGGGAAAACCATTGTATCTTCTGCTGATTCTTGCATCCGGCCTGGCGGCCGGACTGCTGCACATCGCCATGTTTCCCACATCCACCATTCCATGCGTCGGAGCCAGTGGATTCATCTCTGGCATCATCGCCGCATACGCCGTTTTCTTCCCGGACGTCACGATTTCGCTTTGTCTTCGCTATTTGCTGATTTTCAGATGGATAGGAATACCGGCGTGGGGTGCGTTCATCCTCTGGCTTCTCTTTCAGGGAGTGATGGCGGTCGTGTCCTTCCATGTCGCGGCCGGCGTTGCTTTCAGTGCGCATCTGGGAGGAGCGTTGTTCGGCCTCGCCGTCGGATTCCTTCTCAGAAGCCGCGTCCGTAGCCGTATGGCGGTGATCAACGGCTAATCATCTTTACAGCCCGCATTCAAATGAATGGAAACCGGAACCAATTTCCGTTGTCTTCCCGTCGAAATGAATCTCCGCCGTCATGCCGAATGGTACGTTGACCAGCAGATGAAGTGCGTCATACCGTTTGAACCAACGAACCATCAGCGGTCCTTTCACAGTATCGACCACGCAATGGACGCTCATGAGCTTGCTTGGGAAATACGGTGCCACGCGGACCTTGCCACAACCAGGCGCAATAGGCTTTATACCAGCAAGATACGCATAGAACCAATGATAGACGGCACCGTACATGGGATGGCTGTGCGAGTTCATGCCAGCGTTCTTCTTAAGCTCGAACCGCTCCCAAATCGTCGTCGCCTCCTGCTGAACCGTATAGCCAAACGACGGATAGTCTTCCTTTGTGATAAGCGCCCATGCATCGTCGATATAGCCGTAGTCACTCAAGACTTCAAAGAGATAGCGAGTGCAGAGATTTCCCGTCGTGAACTTGTAATCCCACTGGCGGAGCTCGTCCCGCAGCTTGCGAGCGGCATCCGCCGCATCGGCTTCAGGGAAGATTCCAAGCCAAAGCGGGAAAATCTGGCAGGCTTGTGAACCAGTCGCAAATGTTTTTGTATCAGCATGATACCATTTTGCCAGCATGGCGTTTTTCACGTATTCCGCCTTCTCCGCGTATTCTTTCGCCTCTTTTTCATAACCAAGAATATTTGCGAATTGACTGACCGTACGGCAGTTGAAATAGGAGTAGCCAGTTGACATGAAAACGCCTGGCGTCACGCCAGAACGTGCCCCTTCGGGAGCGTCGCAAGCGTAGGCGGGAGCTGCCCAATCGCCGTAATAAGAATAATTGACAATGCCGTCGTCACTATGTGCCAAAAGACAATCCGCCCAGCCCTTCCATCCGTTAAAACCATCCTTCAGCATATCTATATCATTGTAATACAGATAGTTCTGCATTCCTGTAATTAAGAAGGACGAACAAACGGGATCGGCTGGACGCGAACCGAAAACCAATGGGGCTGTACAAGTAATGGCACCATCGTTGCCCTGGTCATTGCGCAAATCACAGGCGATCTTGCGGAAAATCGCATCGGATTCGAAACGATACGGGAACGCCTCGAAACGCACCGTCGCGTCGTTCATCCAGCCCATGCGTTCGTCACGCTGCGGGCAGTCCGTCAAAAGGCCATGCGTATTGGCGCGTTCTGTCGCAACGCAATTGTCGTGTATTTTCGTGACCAATGCGCTGCCGCAGTTGAAGAAACTGTTCTTGTCCAAGTTGTTACGCAAAGCGACAGCACGGATGCCGTCAGGTTCGACCACGCCGCCCAAACCTTCCACGCAGGCATAACGGAAGCCATGATAGGTGAAAATCGGCATGAACCATGTGTCGCCTGTTTCCTTTCCGTTGGCGATGTATCGGTCCGTTGCCTTCGCGGAGCGCAGCGTCGCCGTATAAAGTTCGCCGTTTTCATTGAGTTCTTCGCTATGCGTCAACGTGATGACCGTCCCCACCGGCAGTCCAGCAGGGATGCGCAGACGGATTACTCCGGCTAGATTCTGCCCGAAATCCATCACGCATTTGTCTCCAAGCATCCATTGCGAAGCGACTTTATATTCTTCCGCCGGAAGAATCGGCGGCAATGTCATTGGCGTCATTTCACCGTCTGGAGCTTCTTTTACAACCGCCTGCCCAAAGCCGTCAAAGCCAACGCAACACCATGAAGTTTCCAAACTTGCATCATACATCACGCCGTTGAAAATGTCGTTTTCCGTCCATGCGCCGTATCCTGCCTGCCAACTGCCGTCCGTGATGACCGTCTCACACGTACCGTCGGCATATTCGATTTTCAGCATCGCCGTCATCTGCGGTTGCCCGATGAACGGCAGCTTGTGCTGCCCGCCATCAACCCGCTGCGTGATGGCATTGTTCCGCCAGCCGCGGCCGACAATCACGCCAATGCAGTCGCGCCCCGTCAGTTTCTTCTCCATTTCGGGATACATGACATATTGACATTCTTTGGCATATTGTGTGACCGCTGGATCTAACGTGCAGTCGTCCAACGCCTTACCATTCAGAAACACCTTCTGATATCCAATGCCGCATACATACAGCCCCGCACGGCGAATCGCTTTCTCCGCGATGATTTCACGCCGAAAATACAACGCCTTCGTCTCTTCGGGATTCTCCATGCCAATCCATGGAGCCGTCCATTCCGTATCCGCCACAAAGAAATAATCGCTGGAAACATCGCTCGTCTCACCATGGATGCTTGTCACTTTGACCGACAACGTCAAACGCCTACCTTCAGGTAATTTACAGCCTGAATAATGGAGAAGTTGCTCTGCTGTCTCGACGACTCCGCTGTCCCAAACCACCGTTTCGCCATCGGCGACCGTCACCTGGCAGGACGCCTGCCTGTCATCGGCCGAACCGCTTAGAACCGCCCATGAAAACGACAATCCTCTGGCCGTGCAAAAATGCGTGCGGATTTCCTTTCCAAGCAACTGGTGATTGACACGTAGCGATATGATTTCCAGCATGTTGTTAACCTCTTGAAACGCCTTGTCGCCGAAAGTCCAAAAGGCTAAAGGCGGCAAGGCGTTCTGTCATAATCCGTATGTTTTCTAAATCTTCAATCCAATAGCTTTACTTTTCAGCCTTTGCTTTCGTCCATTCCTTCAGAGCATCTTTGCCCTTGCTTGTCACGTCGCCACGACCGCTTCTTGTAATCGTCTTGCCGTTCTTATCAAGGATGACCAACGTCGGAATGCCGTTCACGCCATATTCATTTGCAACGGCCTTCCTTTGGGCGGCCGTGAACGGAACAGCCAACCACCCCATCTTGGTGTCCTTCATGTAGCCTTTCATTGCATCTTCATCCTTGTCAAAGCTTATGAAGACGATTTCAAAATTGTCCTTCGCCACGGCGTCGCGGAATTCGACCAGCTTCGGCGTGAAGGCGCGGCAAGGCGGGCACCAATGGGCGGAGAAATAGATGCCGACGGTCTTGCCGGCGAGTGTCGAAGTCGCGACCTTTTCGCCTTTTGCATTGACAAGTTCCTTGCCGAAGCGTTTTTCCAGCCAATTTTCAGCAGTTGCCTCTTGTCCAAACAACGGCAACGCGCAAACAGCCGCCAACGCCAGCATCACAAACACATTCTTCAAACCATGTTGCATTTTCATCTTGACTCCTTTTGTTGTTGATTGTAACACATTAAACCAAAACGACATCTGTAAAAATCGGCGAATGATCCGTCGCATCGAGGGCATCCTGGTCCAAAATCACATATTCGCCCAAAAGACGGATGCGCGGACGATAGACCACCAGATGGTCGATTGAATGTTCCTTCACATTGTCCGTCGGACGCGGCTGGCCATGGTATTTTCCATCGTCGCCGCGCTTCGGATCACCATGATGCGAACATTCGGGGGAGGCGATTTCCGCTATCTCCTGCGCGCTCACGAAATCAAATTCAGCCATGATCTTGAATGGATCGGATGACACATTGCAATTGAAATCGCCGCCCCCGACCACGGCGCAGTCGTATTTCTTCTGCAATTCCGTCAACTTTGCCATGAGCTTTTCAGCGTTCACAGTGCGGATGTAATTGCTCTCGTCTGACCCCTTCCACCAAAAATGCGTCGAATAGCCGATGAATTTCTTGCCTGTCTCCTTGTCTTTAAACACACCCCACGTGAAGCCTTTGCTGCGGTCCAATTTTCCGTGATACAGTTGCCAACCGCCATCCATAAGCTCCAGACGCGCAGGACGATACAGCAATGGTATATAATTGGTCTGATCTGGTCCTTCGCCTTCCACAACGACGTATTCACCTTCCAACCGTTTGAATAAACGCGATTTCCACCAATTCGGCGTCACCTCCTGAAGGCTGAGCGCATCCGGTAAATACCGAAGATATATATCCGCAAGGGCGTTGTCACGCTCATCTGGGGGATTGCCAAAGTAGTCCCCCCAGATGTTGCTGGTCATGATGCGCAATTCCGCGCCTTCCATTCGTTTCAAGGGAATGTCCATTATTCCACACTCTTTATGGTCAAGTCAACTCATTGCATTAAACTTGAAAGATATAAACCAATATACATATAATGTACTTTTTTCTAAATAAAACGCAAAAAACAATCTCTAAAACAATAATATTTTTTATTTTCCACTTGATTTCTTTTCAAGACAACATAATTTATATTATTTGTCATAGATACAAGGAGGTGTTTTATGGAAACGACAAAATTGACACTGCATCCATCCAAAACAATCGCAGAACTTGCCCGCCAGATGGCTTCTGAAGAACACGTCAGCATCACCCAATTGTTCTCTGCGTTTATCTTGGCTCGGATTCAAATAAAACACAACATGAAAACCATTCCCATTGGCCCCTTGACACGTTCAGCTACAGGACTTCTGAAAGTGCCTGAAAACTGGGACTATAAGAAAGATATGGAAGACATTCTGGAGGAAAAACTTGAAATTGGCCATGAAAATCTTCCTTGATACAAACGTCCTTCTTGATGTATTTCAAGAACGGCAGCCTTACTATGATTGTTCAGCTCAGATTTGGAGTCTTTCTGAAAACAGGACACTTGAAGCTTTTATTTCAGCAATCAGCTTCAATAATATCTTTTATATCATGCGAAAACATTCGGGAAAAGAAAATGCGCAACGTGCCATGGAGATTTTGGATGCCAATTTCTCTATGATTCCTATGGATAAAGAAGTGATGCACAAAGCAATCATTTCCAAATTCCCTGATTTTGAAGATGCAATACAGCTTTATTCCGCACTCTCTGCCAAAGCAGACTGCATTGTTACACGTGATATCAAAGACTTGCCCAAAATCTCATCCCAGTATTAAGCCCCCAAATGTTTTTGGCACAGTTAATTGAATAAACTTTCCTAGCGATCACTTCCAATTAAACGCCACAATTGCCAGAAACATCATCACGCCGGCTATAAGGCGACGAGCCCAGACAGCCCCTCCCACACGTTCCTCAAGCTCCGTAAAACCAAGCTTTGCCAACAGCGCACCTATCAGAATCGCTATGATTCCACGTGTACTCTGCACGATGTTGCCGTTGACCGTCCCGATGCGGGCGAAGCAGGCATACAAAAACAGCATCGCCGTCAACCAGCAGAATGCGAACGGACTGATCCAGCCCCACACCGTCTTGCGATGCACGCCTTCTGGCGATTTGACTACAGGAAGCAATGCAAGCCCCGCAATGCCGCATAATACATAGGTTATGAACGCGGCCGCCACAGACGGTCGTGCAAGTCCTGCCAACGCCGCATCGCCAGTCGCCTCGCCAACCGCTTGTAAACGACGTACCAGCCGTGTGATACACGTATCCGAAGACGCATACCCAAGACAGGTCATTCCAACCCAGCACAGGCTTCTCAACGGAATCTTCCGCCCCGCGTTGTTCAGAATGAAGGCGGCCCCCAATGTCAGGAAGATGCCAAGCCATTGGTAAATGCCGTAATGCTCCGCCTTATCATCTGTAATCAACGGTAGAAGCAGAGTGTTCAGGACAGCCAATACCAACAATTTCAAGCCAAGCAACGGGACGACGCGGCTTGCATCGACCGTCCGTTGTGCCATGAAAAGACAGAACTGACCTGCCAGATAGAACACAATCGCGAGAAGCATGACCAGCGAATAATCGCCGAAATGCGTTGCCAACGTCTGAGTCCATACAAACGGCAGGCCGATGAGTGACAATATGCCCATGATGACGTGCGCACGACACAGCAGACCAAACGTCCCGACATCTTTGCAACGCCGGACGGACATGCCTGAAAACGTATAGGACAGCGCCAAAAACAATGACGCCATCCCCCCCAATGCCAGCCCAAGCCACATAAACAAAATCCTTTACAGAAAAAACAGGCCGCACGGCACGTCTCCGTCCATGCGGCCTCAATGATAAAACATCACGCCTTCAGAAATTCTTCCTCCGAAAGGACATGGATGCCGTTCTTCGCAAGAATCTCAAGCGCAGGCTTCACCTCGTCGAATCGGAAGATCATGATTGGATGCTTCCCCATGGGCTCCGCCATCGCATACATGTACTCCAGATTCACGTTGGCTTCCTTGAACAGGACGAGAATACGCGCCAAACTGCCGGGCGCACTGCCGATTTCAACCGCCGTCACATTGCTGATCTGGCAAAGTATCCCATTATCGCACAACACTTTGCCGCCCTGATCAGGCTTATCCACCAGCAAACGCAAAATACCAAAATCTTTCGTGTCCGCCACGGACAGCGCCAGAATGCTGATGTTCGCATCCCCAAGAATCTGTGCAACCGTCTCAAGACGGCCAGGGCGGTTTTCCAAAAACACCGATAATTGTTTCACCGACATGTTGACGTCTCCTCGCTGTTCAATTCAGCTTGTTTCAAAATCGTTCCATTAAATCATCAAAGCACTTCACACGCTCACGGATGGAGTATTGACGTGTTCCCGAAAGCACTTCGTTCTGAATGACTTGAATGCGCGGCGCAGATTTCAGAAGCCCCATCGTCCTCTTCCAGTCGATATTGCCCAAACCAGGCATCAGATGCTCATCGACGATACCATGATTGTCATGCAGATGGCAGTTGACGACATGCGGCTGAAGCTTTTCGAGAATCTTGTCATCCCACACAGGCTTAAGGCCGAATTTCGCCCACTGGCGCTCAGCGTTGTTCTCGACTTCACGCTTGCATGTCGAGATGTTCGCATGGCCGGAATCATAGCAGATGCCCAGATACGGCGATTTGAACGCATCAATCAACGCCAGCAGACGTTCAGGCGTGTTGACGGGGCTCCAAATGTTTTCAATGCAGATGATAACGTTGTATTTCTCAGCGACAGGCAGAAGTTCTTCCAAACTGCGGCGGACGCATTCCCAAAGAATATCGACTTTGTTCAATTCACCGAACGCAAGGTCGCCGTTGCCGATGTGGATCGTGCAGGTACGGACATCCAGCAAGTCGCAAATCTGCAGCGACAGCTTGTGGCGGTTCAGCATCAGAGGACGAAGCTCCTCGATTGGAAGGTCCAGATCATCCCACACGCCGAACGGCGCGTGCGCATCATTGAACGTCAGTCCCGCATCCGCCATGTCCTTGCGGTAAATGTTGATATAAGGATTCTTCTGGATGCAGTTCATGATCATCTCGCAGGTCAGCACAAGATGCTTCGCGCCGACTTCCGCGAACTCCATGAAAAGATTACGGCGGACCTTGTCAGAGATGTTGGCCCATTCAAACACATGCGTTACAGGAATCACAGTTCTTTCTCCGTTTGTTGTTCTTACGACAAAATGACGATATGAATATCATCTATATTATACTATGATACCGCCAGCCCGTTTGTCAACGAAACACACTGCAATTTCCATTGAATTTACATTTTTCCAAGCTATCGTATTGATTATCCTTTTCATCAATCCTCCCCAACAGGCATTTCCATGAATAAATACCTCCCCCTGCTCTTCGTACTCATCTGCTCCGTCACGCTCAACGCTCAGGACGTCCCCTCCAGCATTCAATGGGATTTCCATGACGGCCTCCAAAATTGGACGCCTAACAATTCCATTAAAAACGCGCGTGCCGAAGACGGCATCCTGAAGGCGACCACACTCGGCAACGACCCATTCTTCCTCTCACCCAAAATCTCCTTCAAGCCGTCTTTCAGGCATGGAATCAAAATCCGCATGAAATCCTCCCGTTCATCCACAGGCCAGCTTTTCTTCGCACCGACAACTGAAGGCCCATACAATGGCTTCAGCGAAACCAACTCACTGCGTTTCAGATTCTTCGGCGGTCAAGACTGGCAGGATATCGTCCTCCATCCGTTCTGGAACCAATTTCAGGAAATCGTCCGCCTCCGTCTCGACATCGACGGCGAACTCGATGTCGAAATCGACTCCATCGAAATCACCAGTTCCGAAGACACGCAAATCTCCTCTGAAACAAAATGGACATTCCAGAACAACACGCATCCACAATGGACCATCGGCCCCGATGGCACGCTACTCTCACCCCTGCTCCGCGTCGATTTCTTCAAAACGCCATACATCATCGTCACAGCCTCCTGCGACAGGGAGGCCCGCGCCGTCGGCACAATCCGTTCGGAAATAAAAGGTTTGAACCAAGTCAACGAACGGCTTTTCGTCGGTGACGGGAAGCCACACCGCCATCTTTTCGTAGCGGGCGGCAGTCCCAACTGGAATGGCGAGCTATCGCAATTTTCCATCCGCATCGTGCCGGAATTCGAAGCACCATATACCATCCACTCCATCGAATTTTCAGCCCAGCAGCCGCAGGAACCGGATTTCCAAGTCATTTATTTCGGCAACCAGGAGTTCCCGAACCGCGTCGGCAAGCCCTGCAATATTCTCCTCCTCGTCCTGAACGGCTCCGCTGAAGCAATTGACTATACTTTAAAGCCAATAGCCAAATCACCTGAAGGCCTGCGCTTCATTTATGACGGCAAGCCATTCACTGAGAAGAAATTGCATATCGAAGGAATGGAACGCGCCGCCATCAGTTTTGACATTGTCGCCGATTCAGCCACGACAGCCCTCCTCGAAGCGCAGTTCTTTGTCAACGGCAAACTCATCCATACGGCGACATCACGCCCCTTCGACATCAAGCCAATTCCAACCGCCCATGCCAACAGCACATACGTCCCAAAGCCACAACCAGCTTCAACCGACTATTTGATAGGAACTTACTATTTTCCTGGATATGGAAAGAACTGCTTCTACCGCAGCGGTGTTCTGAAAGAATGGCCCATGCTCGTTTCATCGAACCTCTGGACAAAACCCGCATTAGGCTATTATGACGAATCGCTTCCGGAAGTCGTTGACTGGCAAATCAAATGGGCCGTCGAACACGGCATCGGCTTCTTCCTTGTCGATTGGTATTGGGATGCGGGAACCCTCTATCTGGAACACTGGATCGACGCCTTCCAGAAGGCGAAATATCGTTCCAGTCTCAAATGGGCCGTCATGTGGGCCAACCACAACCCGCCTGGCTCCCATTCACGCGAAGATTGGATAAATGTCACCAAACACTGGCTTGGCAAATACTTGCAAACGCCTGAATATCTCCGCCTCAACGGCAAGCCAGCCATTTTCATCTGGTCGCCAGAAGGTCTCCGACGCGATGTCAAAGGCTCCGAAAATGTCGCCAAACTCTTTGCAATTTCTGACAAAATGGCCAAGGAGGCAGGACTGCCCGGCATTGATTTCTATGCCATGAATGACCTTGATTTCAAAAGACTTAAAGCCGAAGGCTACGTCGCACAATCAACCTATCATTGGTGGTCGGACGCCCCTTCCTCCTCCCGAGACAATATGTTCTTCTCCTACAAGGCAGTCATCGATCGCGCGGAAGCCGCCTGGAACGAACGCGAGAAACAAGCACAAACCAACGGTTTACCGTTCATTCCCGTTGCGGAGACGGGATGGGACGGACGCCCACGCCACAGCCTCAATACCTATATTATCTATGAACGGACACCACAGGAGTTTAAACGTCATCTCCTCTCCATGAAACAATGGCTGGACAGCCGTAACCAAAAGCTTTTCATTCTCGCTCCATGGAACGAATGGACGGAAGGCAGCTTCATCGAGCCATGCTCCGATTTCGGATTCGAGATGCTTCGCGCCATCCGCGACGTTTTCTGCAAGAATTTCGCCGAATCGGACGACACTTGCCCAACCGACCTCAATCTCGGCCCATACGACCAATTCGCCGTCATCCGCCCCGTCAACCATGTCTCCAACCGCACGCAATGGGATTTCCAAAACGAGCAGTCGCTTCTCGACTGGACGCCCGCCCCCGTCGCCAATCTCCAGTTCACGCCGGACGGCTGTTCGTTCCTCACACGCAATGGCGACCCGATCATCGCATCTCCGAAACTGAAAATCAACGCGGCGGACTTCAAACGTCTTGAAGTCGTCCTCTCCGCCTCACCGTCCACCACCAAAAATCACACTGACATAGTGGAAATATTTTGGAAGACGCCGTTTACAAGCTGGAACGCCAATGCCAGCCTTTCCCTTCCGCTCGTTGCGGACGGACAGTCGCATACCTACATCTTCGATCTTTCAAAGCATCCTCAATGGCTTGGCAACATCACGGGCCTCCGCATCGACCCATGCGGCGAAACAAACAGAACCATCGTCATCAAAAAGTTCTTCCTGCACCATGAATGACCGCTGCATGAAGATGTGTTTCTGCACAACTGATTCATGAATATTGACATCCTGTGTCATTGAAAAAAACAAATTTTGTTAGATATTATATTATGTTATGATTATTCTCACATAAAACAAGGAAATCACCCATGAAAAAACTGTCTCTTTCCATTCTTGCAGTGTTCGCCGTCTGCCTGTTCAACACCATGCCGCTCTCCGCGCAGGAAGCCCCCAAACCAATCATTGTGAAAGCCGCCCCGCCAACGGCAGCTCCCGCAACGAATACCGCTCCCGCAACGACGGTCGCCCCGCCGGCAGCAGCTCCAGTGATGACAACTGGTCCCGCCACCATCATTCCGGACATCGTCATCGTTCCCGCCTCTTCCGTCCCGCTTGCCAGTATGCAGAAAGCCGTGAAAGAGGCCGCCATCAGGCGTGACTGGATTCCCAAGGTTCTCTCCGACAACACCATCCGCTGCGATTTAAGCGTCCGCGGCAAACACCGTGTCATCATCGATGTGATTCTCGCAACGGATAAAATCATATTCCGCTATGTCAGCAGCGAAAACATGAACTACGATCCTGTCAAGAAGAAAATCCACCGCAAATACGAGGGATGGGTTAAGATTCTCGGGCAGGAAATCAACAAATCCCTCGTGATGATGGGTGCGGAATAACGAAAAATCTCCACTCCAGAAAGGCGCGAGATCCGTTCAGTCATGAACATCTGTCTTTTCCCAAAAAACTTACAACAAAAACGACGTCTTTGGCTTCTTTGTGCCGTCTTCTTGATGCTCATGCTCATAGGCTGTATTCGCATCGAAAAATATCTCTTTCCGCAGCCGCCCGCTACGCCAATGGCGGGCAACTGCCGTCTGTCTTCTGAAACCGAAACGCTTGACGCACTATGGCTGGAGGGACGAAAGGACATGCCCGTCGTCCTTTTCAGCCACGGCAACTACCAGAGAATAGTCGATATCATGTCGTTCTGCGAAAATTTCCAACGACATGGCTACAGCATACTTGCCTACGACTACGCAGGTTACGGTGGTTCCACAGGTAAACCGTCGGTAACACAGTCATGTCTCGACATCGAAAACGCATACGATTATCTAATAAAGGAAAAGGGTGTCAAAGCAGAAGACATCGTCGCCATCGGCTACTCCGTCGGAAGCGGTCCCAGTTGCCATCTTGCTTCGAAATATCCCCTGAAATCACTTGTACTTTGTGCGCCGTTCGCATCTGCCGTACACGTTGTCTTCCCATTTTCACTTCCAGGAGATAAGTTCCTGAACCACAGGCTTCTTGCCAAATGCGACGTTCCCGTCCTGATTTTTCATGGCGAACGCGACAGCATCATCCCCTACAGAAATAGTAAATTGCTTTATAAGAAGGCAAAAGGACGCAAACGCCTGGTCTCTCCCCCCGAAGCCGACCACAATGACTTGTTCAACTGCCTCGGCGACACTTTTTGGCAAGAACTGTCCGATTTTCTCGATGCAAAGGAATGAGATCAATTCACTCTATCCATGACAATATGAAATTACGGTTCAAAAAGAAAGCTAATGGAGAATGTGACGACGTTCGCCAAGAATACGAAGCCGCATAGTTTCCATGAAAAGCGGAACAGCAGCCCGTATGCAATGAATTCCACAATGAAGACGACGGCCTCCCCAAGAAGCACTGGCAGAGATAACAACGTCAACTCCCTGCCAGACAACCAGAAACAAAGATTCAACAGGATGTTCGTCGTGAAATTGACAATCACGCACGCTATCATGAAACGACGGCTTCTGTATTCTTGATTCGTGATGAAGACTAACGCTTCCAGGAGTATCGTCAAAAAGGCGCTTCCCAATATAACCATCAGCATAAACATTTGTCACCCAACTATTTTGTGCATATCCGCCATGCGATGCCGAAACTCACGGCCGCCATCAGATAGGCTATGCTGAAAATAGTCGTATGATTCGGAAGAAACTGCATCAAGGCGCCAGGAAACAACACGGCCGCCGCCAATCCAAACATCAGTCCAGGAGACGCTGGATACAATTTCACCAAAACATACAACGTGATGGCCATCAACAAGTTGGCGATGAACTGTGCGGTCAGCGCAAGCACAATGCTTTCACCTCCAAACGCAAACAGCAACCATGACACCGCCAACGCACCGACACCTATCCGCCAATGCCCGTAGCGGTCGCCCATGAATCCCCCAGCCATTTTGCCTGCCATGACCAGTAGAAAACACAAAACAGACAACCATGCGGAATTTTTCCATGGCGACGGTCCGCAGAATCCTGCCGCCGCTCTGCAAAAGACGCAGAACGTCATCATGCCAACCGCCATAATATGTTGGAATTCAGCATGTTTTGATTCATTTTCCGCCATCGGTGTTTCAGGCGTTCCATCTGGCCATAGCCAGCAAAACAGGCAAAAAGTCAAGAATATTCCTGCCAACGACACCATCCAAAGCTCCATTGGAAATAAACACCCAAGACCAATGCCTAACGCGCCAGGAGCGACAAACAAGCCAAGTTCGCGAGCCTTCCCATGTCCTGTATGTGTATGGCGGCGAATGATTTCCCTTCCTGCTGAGACATGGAACAAGCTGTTGCCAAGCCCCAACAGGACTATTGCAAGCCATGGCTGTTCCAACGCGCCCGTCGCGCCTGACACCACCATTACAATGGACAGATGCCACAGCCATCGGTCATGCTTCACCTTATCTGCCAGCCATCCCGTAAAAATCTGTGTGGCAAACGCCAACAGATTATAAAGGAACACCAGTTGGAAAGCGTTTTCCGGGTTGTCTTCGACAACACATCCCAATAATGCCGATCCACAAAGTGCATCGACAAAAAAATGGAATGCCATCCCGAAAAGTAGAATCATCCTTCTTCAACGCCCTTCACAGCTAATAGCCTCCCCTAATATCCCTTGTATCTCTTTTAGCCTTAGGCTTTTAGCTTTAGGCTCCATGTCGCGGTTTACCGCGAAGCGGAAAGCTCCAATTCTCCAAAGCAGTCGGGCAGATGGAAATTCAAGACACTCACAGGATTCCATGTCAGCCAATGTGGATGGCTGCTGTGGTCTGCACATTTGTAGAAATTACCACGCCATGTCGCGCCGTCCAACGACGGAATCTGCCCGCAATACGGCTCCAACGCTGCCATCGGCAGCGCAAATTGCGCATACCACGTCACAGGTTCCGTGATTTCAGGCATGACGCGACGTCCAAACGATGTCTTCACCGTCACAAGCTTCCCATATTTCGGTTCCACCATTGAATAATCCTCGAAGCCAGTCTTCGTCCGCTTCCAATTGCGCACGTATGACATCAGATACGCGCCGCCCGCACTCATCTCCAAGTTGAAATAGCCTGGGCCAACTGGCGGTTTGAAGAAAAATTCCACGCAGGAGTCTTCACAGACAGGAGCCTGGAAGCCTTCCTTTTCCGCCAAGACATAACGGTCCTGAACTTGGTAGATTCCATATAAGTTGCGTTCATCATGAAGGATACGGACTTTTACTATCGGATGATGTCCGCTGCCTTCCGGCCGCAGGTTCGACAGTTCCGCCGTCTCGGCGTTTTTCCAGCAGTCTCCATCCCACGCAAAATCCATCGTGGGGACAATCGTCGTCTTATTAATATTGTATTTCATGATTCTTCCTTTCACATATCTTAATGATTAATTTAATCATTAATCATTAATCATTAAATCCTATGTCCAATCAGCTTAGGCCATTGCGACGCGCCGAAGAAGCAGTAATTCTTGGCGGCATCGACGTGCAACGTCCCGTCGTCCATTATTTTGCATTTGAACTGCACACGGAACGGACCTTCCACGCCACAACAAAGCAATGTCAGTTCACGGTCGCCTGTCCACGCCATCGCACCTGCACTCAAACGACCGTCCTGTTCAGGGCACCAATTGTCGGCGTTGTCTCGCCAACCGTCGCGACCAAAACTCAACGATTTTGCCGTCCCATCCTTCCAGACAAGTGTGACACGGCAACCATACCGTTCAAATCGGAATCCCAATGTCTTAATTCCAAACGGATTGTCGTCTATCGCAAAATCGCCGGACAACAAGTCCGCCGTGCAACTGCTGAATCCGACAGGACGTCGCATTTCCGTATTTTGCGCTGCTTCATATAAATCCGCCATGCCCTGCGCATCTTCAGGCAACGGCTCGTCATGTACGGCCGGAAGCAGCTTATCCCACAGAATCGTCAACACATTCTGCATATTGCCGATGGATTCCGTCATCGCCACTACCATGTCCTGTTTGGGCATGACGATGCAGTACTGACCGTATGCGCCGTCGCCGCGATAGACACCTTCCGGCTGGCAAAGCCAAAATTGGAAGCCATAGCCCTGCGCCCAATCTAAAACGCCATGATTGCTGTTGTCCATCTGCTTTGACGTCGCCATTGCAAGCCATTCCGCTGGAACAAGTTGCTGATCGTCCCACTTGCCCTTTTGCAGACAGAGCTGACCGAATTTGGCGATGTCTTCCGTCGTCAGCGAAAGTCCCCAGCCACCAGTCGCAATACCGGCGGGACACGTCTCCCATATCGGTCGCGCGATGCCCAGTGGTTCGAAAAGCCGCGGCATCAGATAATCGACAAGATTCAATCCTGTCTTGCGTGTGACCAACGCCGACAACATATACGTGCCCAGACTATTATAAACAAACGTGGTACCAGGCTTGTATGGAATCTCCTGCTCGAAGAACGCCTTCTGCCAATCCTGCACGCCTTCAACCATCATCTGCGTCGCATAGCACATCTTCTGGCCGCAGGACATCGTCAAGAGATGGCGGACGGTCATCTCCTTTAATTGGTCGCTTATGACTGACGGCATTTTGTCTGGAAACAAATCCGTCACATGATCGTCCAATCCAAATAAGCCTTCGGAAATCGCGAAGCCGACCGCCGTTGACGTGAAGCTCTTGCTCAATGAGAACAGCTTGTGCGGCAAATCCGCCCTGTACGGACGCCAGTAATTCTCATGAATCACCTTGCCATGGCGCAACACCATGAAACTATTCACCTGATCGTCGCCGCCCAACTTGCCAAAACGGTCCAGGCAAGCCTTTAACCCTCTAGAGGAAACGCCCTCCGCTTCAGGCGTACTGCGTTCTAATCTGCTTAACATACTTGCTCCCATTGAAAAAAAGGCACAAAAAACAATACTGCTTCTTGTGCCTTGATTGCTCCCAAAGCTTCGCCTAGGGATTATTCATATCACGCCTCTTCGAGGGTGATAAAATATAAACGTCTTGTTTAGATTTATCAGAGCATATAACTAACGTTCAAAAGCAGCATCAAAGGCGATGTCGCTCGCGGGGAAATCGATCTTGCGGACGAATGCGCAAGCATCCTTCGCGCCGTATTCGCGGTTCATGCCGCTGTCTTCCCATTCGACGGAGAGTGGGCCCTGATAGCCGATGCGGTTCAATTCGCGGATGATCTCCTCAAAATTCACGCCGCCATGGCCCGGGCTGCGGAAATCCCAGCCGCGGTTCGGCTGGCCAAAATTGATATGGCTGGAAAGGATGCCCGTCTTGCCGTCGAGCGTGACCTTCGAATCTTTGATATGGACATGGTAGATGCGATCCGGGAACTCGCGGATGAACTGCGCAGGATCCATGCCCTGCCACAGCAGATGGCTCGGGTCGAAATTGAAACCGAACGCAGGACGGTAGTCAATGGCTTCCAACGCTTTCTTGGCTGTGTAGAGGTCGAACGCAATTTCCGTCGGATGGACTTCCAACGCGAACTTGATGCCGTATTTGTCGAACTCATCGAGAATCGGATTCCACATCTTCGCAAAATACTTGAAACCGTCATCGACCATCTGGTCGGAAACTGGCGGGAAACTGTAGAGCATATGCCAGATGGAGGACCCCGTGAAACCGTTGACGACGGAGATGCCGAGGTTCTTCGCGGCCTTGGCGGAAGCCTTCATGGATTCAACTGCCCATTCGCGCTTCGCTTCAGGCTTGCCGTTGCATTCCTTCGGAACCATGCCGAAACCGTCCGAACGGCTGTCGTTATTCGGATCGCAGACCAACTGGCCAGCCAGATGGTTGCTGATCGCCCAGCATTTCAGACCGCTTTTCGCCAACGTGGCAAGCTGTGCTTTGCAGTAGGCTTTGCTTGAAGCGGCTTTGAAAACGTCCATGTGGTCGCCCCAGCAGGCCAGTTCCAAACCGTCATAACCAAATGAGGCAATTTTCGGAGCAAGCTCCGCCAACGGCAGATCCGCCCACTGACCCGTGAATATCGTGACTGGATGCGACATCGTTTTCTCCTTTGTTCGTCTTGTTTGCTTGTTAATGGTTGTCTATTGTAAATACTTGAAAATAAAAAACAATCGTCATTGCTTGTAGGCGTTTCCAACAGATGTGCTCTGCGGCTGTCCGAACAGCACGTGCGGGTCTTTTAGAAGCTCGCCAAGACCATTGATGACTGCATGCAACGAATCTTCTGCCACCAGGGTAAACAGATTCGTTTCAGTTTGAATGCGTTCCGCCAATCCTTTAAGCAACGACCCACCGCCTGCCAGGCGGATTCCGTTATTGAGAAGGTCGCCTGCCAATTCAGGCTTGCATTTGTCCAACGTGCGGCGAATCGCCGCGATGATCTGGTTTATGGGCGGATCCAATGCCTTGCGGATTTCCTCCGCCGTAATCGTCACTTCGCGAGGAAGGCTGTTGCCATGCTGCCCCAACTCCCGGCCTTTGACTTCCATCGAATCCTGCAAGTTCTCAACAGGAGCCGCACTGCCGATTGTCTTCTTGATATCTTCCGCCATGCGTTCACCAATCAGCAGCGAATGCGTTTTCATCATGTATTCGCGAATGGCGTCATCCATGGCGTCGCCGCCACATTTCACGCTCTCCGCGTTCACAATCGAAGACAGCGAAATGATCGCGACTTCCGACGTGCCGCCGCCGATATCGACAATCATGCTGCCCGTCGGATCGCTGACAGGCAGCTTCACGCCGATCGCACTCGCCAAAGGCTCTGGAACAAGACGCACTTCGCGCGCCCCCGCCTTTTTCGCACTGTCCTGCACGGCACGCACTTCCACTTCGTTGATTCCGTATGGCACAGCTATGACAACGCGCGGCTGCATCACTTTGTAGTGGCCACGGCTCTTGTTGATGAAATAGCGCAGCATTTCATCCGCAACTTCCGCGTCCGCAATGACACCGTCCTTCATCGGACGAATCGTCAGAATATTGCCAGGATTACGACCGAGCATGTCCTTCGCACGCTTTCCTACTGCGATGACTTTGTTCGTGTCCTTGTTCAAGGCGACGACAGACGGTTCTTCCATGACAATCCCACGACCTGCGACGTGCACCAGCGTGTTCATCGTCCCAAGATCAATGCCGATGTCATCCGAAAAAACTGTCATTAATTTATCTATCAACATATAGCCTCAAAGCCTCCTTGCTCTTATATATGCCCCAACCGTCTTTGACTCACGTCAACACATAATTTTCCCTCTCAAACTGTTCTGATATTGCGGCATCCACCCAATACGCCACAAAAAAAACGTTTTTTTACCTCCTTCTTTCCATACGCCCCCAACAGGCGTCAATTGCTCAAATTGTAGAATTTCATAATTGCGTTCCAGCCATCCTGAGCCGTCTCGCAATATGTAAACAAGTTCAAATCCCCTGGGGAAATCAAACCGTTTTCAATGAATACATCCCAATTGATCAACTTGTCCCAAAATTCACGACCATACAGCAAAACAGGTATCCGTTCCATTTTCTTGGTCTGGATCAATGTCAACGCCTCGAAAAGCTCATCCATTGTGCCGAAGCCGCCAGGGAAGCACGCCAGCACTTTCGCGCGTTTCAAAAAGTGCATCTTGCGAATACTAAAATAATGGAAAAGGAAGCTGAGCTCCGGCGTGATGTATTCGTTCGGATACTGCTCAAATGGCAACGTTATATTCAAACCTCCTGACATGCCGCCCGCATCGGATGCGCCGCGGTTGCCCGCCTCCATAATGCCGCCGCCGCCACCTGTCACGACCACAAAACGATGCGTCCCGTCCAAATCCCGGCTCTGACATTCACGCGTCACCAACGCAGCGAAATCCCGTGCCACTTGATAGTACTTGCTTTGCGCGACAAGATTCTCCGCCGCCTTGACAGCCGCCTTCAGCGCAGCATCTTCAGGCTTGGCCTCCAATGCCTTCTGCGCGGCCGCCAGACGCTCATTGGCAACATCAGGCGGCAACGTGCGGGCACTGCCGAAAAGCACAAACGTCGATTCAATCTCCAAAGAGCTAAACGCCATCTCCGTCTTCAGATATTCCAATTCGAGGCGGATGCCACGGCACGCCCCAGAATGCAGGAATTCTTCATCCTCACACGCACGAAGACCAGGCGTCTCCCTGAAATCGACTTTTACTGTTTTCTTGCCCATCCTTCGATTCCGTCTTTCCCGTCACAAAATCAACAAATATCGCAAAAACACACCATCTGAAAAATCGCATTAGACGAAAAAGAGGCCGCCACAACTCCTGAACCAAGAGGCGGTTACGGCGACCTCGAACAACACGTGATCAGTGGGACATTTCCATACCAGGTTCCATGCCGTGCTCACCGCCGCCGCCCTGTTGCTGGGCGCGTTCGGCTTCAACCATCTCGCGCTGTTCCTGCTGCAAACGATTGTATTCAGAACGCGGCATCCAGCCAGTCACGTCGTCTTCAGGCATTCCGCTCTCAATCAATTTCTTGAAAGCCTTCTTGGTGGCTTTCACATAACCTTTCGCCCTGAATACGCGAGCAGATTCTTCATCCTTCAATAAAGCAGCCGTCTCTTCACGAAGCTTCGTGTACACTTCGCTCACATATTCCTTGCGCGCAATCCAGTGTTCGGGGTTCGGGCTTTGCATGCGCAAACCAAGACGCCGCTTGTTGATCTGTCCTGTTTCATCCAAGATGGTCGCTAGATTCGGAATATATCCACTGCTAAGAAAAGCACCAGGAAGACGCTTTTCCATCTCATCCATCTTATAGCCCGCGATCTGCACGTCATAACGACGATTCGCATTCGCAACATACTCTTCCACTGCCTTGTCATGATAGAACTTGTAAAGACGAGCCTTCGTCTCCTCATTAAGGTCACGTACATTGATCGTACGGCGCGGATATACTTTCACACGCTCCGTAGAGACTTCCATCAGCTTGCCTTGCACCAACGTATCCGCTCCAATACCGTCGCGAATCTGGAACTCGACATTGTCGTTGCGCTGCCACATCTTGTATTTTTCTTCCGCTTCGCCTTTGAACTCGTCACGGCGGGATTCAGGAAATTTCACCTTAATTTCCTTCAAGATTTCCTTCTCAAGTTCTTCCTGAACCTCTTCCTTCGTCAGTTCTGGCGGCTTGACGGGACTCGTCCACGGCGCCAACAGCGGAATCGTACGGCTCAAACCGAGAAGAATCTTCTCTTCGGTGATTTCCTTGTCCAGCCGCTTCTGCACGGTGCGTTCAATCTCCGCTTCCAGCTTCGCACGCTCGACATGCCAATCCTGACCGTCTTCCTCTTCATCATCGTCGTCGTCATCATCAGCAGCACGAACACTCATGCTGAAAATAACGAACGCAGACAGAAACAGAGACCACAACAGACGGTTACGCTTCTTGAACAATTTCATGACTTACTCCTGGTAATGACTCAATTATCGTTTCATATTTTATTTTTTTATTAACAAAAATCCACCATCTTCTAAATTAACACATTCTTTGTATTAAAGCAATTCATTTTCGCGCTTTTTTTGGCGATTTCTTGAAAAAAAAGTCGTTTCCTTACTTTTTTTTCATTTTTTCTCTCATTTGCCAAGCAATTTCTCCATAAACGACCGCTTCAAATCCATGCTCCCCGTCAACGGAAAATCATGGACATGATTCACCAAACGCCACCGCCCTGTCATCGTATCAAACTGATATCCGAAAAACGCATAGAGATTCTCAAGCTCCGACTTGATTCTCTCGTCGTACAACTCCTTTTTTTTCTCCTGAGCACGCGCCTCCAAGGCCGCGCTCTTGTCAACCCAATTGCTCTGGGCGAAATACAATTTCGGCTTCTTCTTGTCATCGTTGACAGGAATGTATCCATCCGCCAGCAGTTCCCTCTCCAGAATGTCAGGCATCATCTCCTCAACCATGGTCGTACGGCTTGCTTCCACTTGTGCCGTCCGCTGGCGAACATACTGCTCCTTTCGATTTTCACTCCGTTCCTCCGAAAAACGCGCATACGTATCCGCATCAAGATCTTGCACATATATCATGCCCGAGTTGCCAATGCGCACGGCATTTTCCGTAATCGCCTGAATCCGACCCTTGTATATGCTGTGCGGCGGCTTCGCAGATCTGATTTCGACGTCGTCGCCGACTTTCAACAGGCTGAATTTCGTCTCCGCTTCAACCTTCGCAGCCAAAAGCAACGTGTCAGGATACTTTTCCAACGCCAACTGCATGGCCATCTTCCGTGCGCGATCCAGATGATCGGCAAACGAATAAGCTGGCGGCGTGACTGGCCAGTCGTATTCCAACTCCCCCGCGATTTTGCGCAAGTCAAGCAGTTTCAGGACTTCCACCGTCACGCGGCGGTCAGCCACTTCCTCAATCTGCTCGGGAGTCAGCGTCTCCTGTGCGTATGCCATTTGGACAAAACAACATGGCACCGCCAAAAGATGGAGGCCCAGCCATAACGATGTCATGCTTTTCTTCACGCTTTGTATCCTATATTATATAATGGTATAAATTAACAGTCGGCGAAATTGTCAAAATAGCCTTGGACGAGGACGACGGGCGTCCCCTTGTCCCCCGAACCGCTCGTCAAGTCGCACAAACTGCCCAGCAGATCCGTCAACTGACGCGGAGTCGTCCCCAAAGATTCGTCTTTTCCAACCAAGTTCTTCTTCTTTGACCGTATCTTCTCAAGAATTGTTTCTTGAACAGCGGCATCATCGCTTTGCGTCTTCTGCGTCTCATCCGCCAAATATTTCAGTTTCAATTCGTTGGGAGTACCTTTCAAGCCAGACGTATAGGCGGGGGAGACAACGGGATCCGCCAGTTCCCAAATCTTGCCGACTGGATCCTTGAACGCGCCGTCACCATAGACCATAACTTCTATTGTCTTGCCCGTCAGGGCCTTAAGACGCGCCTGGATGTCCTCCACCAACGGCTGGCAGTCCCGTGGAAACAATTTCACCTTTTCATCATCAGACTTGTTCGAGCCAAGCAGACCATAATTTTCATTGTAGCCTGCGCCCGCCTCTACGGGAGCCGTGCAGATATCGTCCAAACCATACACAATCTCCGCGCCAGCCGCCTTCAGCAGCCGCTTGTTGCGGTTTCGCGTATGGATATCACACGTCAATATCTGCTTCGTGAACGGCAGGAGCGCGCGCACATCGTTGCCAAAATGCACGACGACTTTTTCCGGCCCGATGATTTCCTTGTACATATCGACATAGTCGATTCCCGTGAACGGATGCAACACCTTCTCGCCGAATATCCTGCGGTACTCCGCCTCCGTCAGCACGTCCGAATACGGATTCACGCCGCTGGCATCCAGCATATCTGGATCCATCAGGTGGTTGCCGACTTCATCGGACGGATAGCTCAACAGCAGGTGCATCTTCTTCACACCACGTGCGATACCGCGCAACAGCACGGAAAAACGGTTGCGGCTCAATATCGGAAACGCGACGCCGACTTCCCCGCCCGGGAACTTCGCCCGTACATCCGCGGCAATCTGGTCAACCGTCACATAGTTGCCCTGCGTGCGCGCCACTACGGATTCCGTGATCGCCACCACGTCACGGTCGTTCATCGCATATCCTTCGTTCTCCCACGATTCCTTCAACGCCGCCACCACCTGGCTGGCCAAATCATCGCCACTACGGAAAATCGGACAGCGAATCCCGCGGACAACTGTTCCTACTGTACGCATAATCTTCAATGACTCCTTTGTTTTTTAATCAGTCTGCGAACGCATCAGCGCTCGAAGCCAACATGAATCCAATTTAAAACAAATATATAATTTACCTGCTTTCCTTGATATTCGCAATAAGGAGATAAATTTATTTGGTTGTTTTTTTGATTTTTTACTGTTTTTTCCCTTGCAAACCATCAACGGCATGATTTCCATCTTCTTCAAAGACGGCACCCTTCTTCTGGATGCTCCACAGGACACGGACCTTCCAATCAAAGATCTCTGTATCTATGATGCTCGCGTATCTTCTTGGCGTTCAGAAGCCTGTGCATACGCAGACATCATCATGGCTCTCCACGGTGCCGCAATCCCATACGACGACCAGGCAAGAAAATACACCTCCCTCCAGCTCCATCGACAGTCCCTCTTCCCCCCGCGCGACTACCAACGGCAGGCCGTCACCGCCTGGGCTAAGTCCCGCCGCCGCGGCGTCATTGTCCTGCCCACTGGTACAGGCAAGTCTTTCGTCGCACAAATGGCCATGGAACTTTGCAACCGCTCCACCCTTGTCGTCGTCCCCACGCTGGACCTCATGGAACAATGGGCCTCCCAACTCGCCAAAGCCTTCAATCAGGAAATCGGTCTCCTCGGCGGCGGCTCGAAAGACGTTCGCGACTTGACCGTATCCACTTACGATTCCGCTATCCTCATGATGGAATCCATCGGCGACCGCTTCGGCCTGCTCGTTGTCGATGAATGCCACCACCTGCCAGGCCCCTCCTACCAAACGCTCGCCAAATTCACCATCGCCCCCTTCCGCCTCGGTCTCACCGCCACCCCCGAACGCGACGACGGCATGGACGACGCCCTCGACCGCCTCATCGGCCCAATCTGCTTCCGTAAGGACATCGATGAAATGGAAGGCAACGCCCTCGCCTCCTATCGCACGGAGACGATTCCCGTCGCACTTGACGACCAAGAGCTAGATGAATATCTTCATCAGCGTCAGATATATACAGATTTCATCCGCGCCAACCGCATCAACTTTTCGGCACGGGATGGCTGGAATCAGTTTCTCCGCGCCTGTTCGCGGCAACGCAACGGTCGCGCAGCGTTGAACGCCTATCTGAAACAGCGAGAAATCGCCCGCGGCGGAAAAGGCAAGCTCGATCTCCTCTGGCAGCTTTTCAACGAACACATCCATGAACGTATTCTCGTCTTCACCGCCGACAATCAGACGGCCTACGCCATCGGCCAGCGTTTCTGCCTGCCAGTCCTCACCCACCATACGAAAATCGCCGAACGTCGTTCGCTCCTAGATGCTTTCCGCCAAGGACTTCTGCCGATTCTCGTGACTTCCAAGATTCTCAACGAAGGAGTCGATGTGCCCGAAGCATCCGTCGGAATCGTCGTCTCAGGCTCTGGCTCCGTCCGCGAACACGTCCAGCGGCTCGGCCGCATCCTGCGTCCCTCTGCAGGCAAACAGGCCGTCCTCTATGAACTCATCTCCGCAGGAACCTCCGAATCATACGTCAGCGAAAGGAGAAGACAACACCGTGCTTACGAAAGACCTGATTCTATGTAAGTCCTCCAATGGCAAACTAAAACCGCAGTTTGTCAGTACATCGGACGCAGAACTTCTGGACCTCGCCGAACGCCTTCTGGCAGCCTACGATCCGTCTTCATCCCCCGTGCGGGAAGATATCGAAGAACTGACGTCGCAGGTCGTCCAAGGCTGCCGAACGCTGAAACAGGCCCAAGGCATCCTGAAAGTCGTTGATGACCAGGCCATTTTCTCCGCTCCGCAGGACATGGACTACGCCGCCGCCCGTTTCAATCTTTTCCAAAAAGCCGCCGAAATCCTCCGTGCCAATCCAGGCCAGCTTGAAGAACAATACCATCAACAACTTAAGGAATTGACTGCTGACAATCCGCTCGCCTCCCGCGAGTCCATTTACGAAGATCTGCCCGCAAACGACCGGCTCGTCAAGCTGTCGTTCATCACCCCGAAGCAAGTTCTTGAACGCTACAACTGCGCCCTCGTCCAATCCCTTCTCCTCCATGCCTCCAGCCTCCAGCTCGTCGTCCATGACACAGACCCAGCCAAGCTCCGCCGCCTTTTCAAATATCTTAAATTCTTTCGCCTTCTCGCAAGCATCACCGCAGACCGCTCCGCCGATTCGTCAGACACACCCGACAAGCTGAACATCGTCATCGACGGCCCCGCCTCCCTTTTCGACCAATCCAAACGATACGGATTCCAACTGGCCTGCTTCTTCCCCGCCGTCGTCGCACTCGACCACTGGCATCTACGTGCGGAAATCAACTGGAAAGACACCAAGAAATTTCTTGTTTTGGACGAATCATGCGGCCTCGTCTCACACTACCACAATTTCACAGCATACGTACCAGAAGAAATCCAGCTGTTCCACAGATATTTCAAAGAATCCGTAACAGACTGGACCATCGTCGGTAACGCTCCCTTCATCAAAGCAAACGGCAACGATGTAATATTCCCAGATTTCTCCTTTCAGCATACCGACGGCACGCTCGTACATCTGGAGCTTTTCCACCGCTGGCACGCCACGCAGATCATGCCGCGCCTCGACTGGCTTGAACAG
>JAGCSE010000228.1 GCA_017964325.1 Victivallales bacterium
CCAAGCCCATGGTGCATCCATCAACGGAAAATACGTCGGCTCCATGGAGACGACCGCCGGATTCAGCTGCAACCGCTCCACGAATCTTTCCGGCGGCGAAGGCGGCCTGTTTGTCACAAACAGCGAAGACGCCTACCAGTTTGCCAGCTGGATGCGCGATTTCCGCGAAGTCCCCATCAACGTAGAGAGCACGCCACACACGCTGGCCGCACTTGGCTGGAACTACCGTCCACACGAATTCGTGACAGCCCTCATCCGTTCGCAGTTCAAACGTCTCCCCGATTATAATGAACGCCGCCGCGAAATGGCCCACTACATGACGGACAAGCTGGCCAACATTCCCGGTCTCAAAGGCCCCTACGAACCAGCCGACCGCAAACCAGTCTATTTCTCCTACATCGTCGATTTCCGCCCGCAGGAACTTGGCCTCGACATCCCCGCGCCGAAATTCAAAGCCGCCATGATCAAAATCCTCAGGGCGGAAGGCATCGGCTTCGGCCAATGGCAGACCAAGCCCGTCCCCTCCATGGACATCTTCCAGCATCACAACGCCTACGGCAGCGGCTGCCCATGGAACTGCGCCCATTACAAAGGCTTCGCCAATTATAATCCATCGCAATATCCTGTTACGCAGGAATTTATCGCGAATCACTCCTATCTGTCCAGCCTCTATCCGCCGAACGACCTTGGCCTCGTTGATCTCTATGTCCAGGGCTTTGAAAAGGTCATCTCCCAGCCGGAAAAGATTCTCGAAGTGGCGAATTCATTGTAAATCTAGCATCCTAGAAATCTAGCATTCTAGAACCCATACCGTTTGTTTCCTGCGGCGGTGACGACTTCCACCCACGTGGAGAGGCCGTCACCGCCACGTTTCACGTCCAAGACGGCGTTTCGGCCAGAGATGTCGATGACCGTGCAGAACACCGTGCTCTTCGCACGGCGACGCGCAAAAATCGTCAACGGGCCATTCTCGCCCTGTATGCCTCGTCCCGTCACATATTCCGTCACTTCAGCGACTTCTGGCACGATGAAACGCGTCATACAACCAGGCTTGCCGCATTGGAACGGTGTCATTTTGTTGTGCTCCAACTGCGTAAATGTCCGCCCTTTCGCTGTGAATTCCGCTGTCCATGAAGCCTTCGTCTCACAAGACGAAAGCCCTGTCAGCATTCGATAGCCACCATTTTCATATTTTCTGTCCAACGGCTTGAAAATGTCGGGCAACGACGGCGTGCCGCGCAAATGCCATACCAAATCATACGTATGTTCCAACCGCGAAAATGCGCCGAAAATATCGACGATGTATTCATCCGTCATATAGACGGAACGGTCCTGCATGACGCCGCTGACGGCTTCGTCGCAAACGGCTCGGACATGCTGTTCCTTCTCGTCTCCACCGAAAGCCACCAGCGTCCCCTTCGCTGGTGCCTGGTCCTGTTCATCGACAATTAACAAATTGTGCGCGAATGACTTGGAATACCATTCCTTATACTCCGACGTCTCATACCATGCACTGCCCGGATCGGCGGCAAGCTGTTCGCCGTGGGAGAAGATGTCGAGATTCAGCTTGTCCAAATGGCTGTGGGAACCATGCGGACCATAGTCCAGCAGCAGGAAGGGATCGCCACCGTGAAGACGCAAGACGGCGTAGCCGACGGAATTGAAATTGATGGAACCGAGCGGCTTAGGCTTTTCCATGTTCCCTTCGGGAACTGTATATTTCGTCGTGCTGACGAAAATCTGGAATCGTGTTGGAAACCACCGCGTAATTCCTTTTAGTATAGGAAGATATGCTGGATCGCGATAATTGTCGTAGGCGTATTCCCATACCGTGTCGTTCCAGTTGAAGATGCTGACGGCGCCGCTGTCGTGGATGGCAGGCGAGACATAGTTCGGATAGCTGAAAATCAATTCCGAATCGAAGAGCTTTTTCAATGCGCCATCGTTGGCGGCGTACATATCGATGCCGTGGTGACGTAGCGTCTCCGCCATCGTAATCAGTCCCTGCAGCGCCATCCCCTGGTAGCCCATCGCCCCCTCCTTCCAGAGCATGTCATCCCCTATCCCATTCTTAAATTGGAATTTATAGCCGCCCTGACGACCACCTTTCGGATTCTTCCAGCCGTTTTCGGCGATATCGACAAGTTCTGCGTCATGGGTGGCGTAACCCGTCAGAAGAATGGCGGCCGTCGAAATGACGGCCCAATTCGTGGCAGAAATCAGATGGGAGCGGTTGCCCGCGATATGCCGCGCATTCGCCTTCAACACAACGTCTTCCACATCTTTCCGTTCCTCCGCCGTGAATTCATCGTAAATCAAATCATACGCACGAACCATCATGATGAGCCATGTGGAATCCGACAACCGTTGATCAAAAATCACGCTCGGATCATGGCTGAAGCCAGGCCGTGCGCCGACACGGTAGTTCGGATATTCCTTCACATAGCCCATGAGAATGGCCTTCGCCAAATCGCGGCATGGCGCATCATCCGTCAACCGCCACAGCATCGCGGCAGTCAACGCATTGACCGCCAGTTGGTTGTGGATGCGCCCCCATGTTTCGCCGCTCAGCATCAACTTACGGTCGGATACATGGATGTACTCCCCCTCTGCGTTCTTTTCGCCCTTCGGGACGACGGGCGGCTTTTTCAGCAATCCCGCCAATTGCGACTTTCCCTGAGCAACCTGTTCCTGCATGAACGTATTGGACGCCAATTCCTTGCGCATTTCGGCAAGCTCCTCCGCGTCCCATTGCAGGCATGGATTGCCTTCCACGTTTTTCACGACCGTGTAAGTCTTTGGAGCCATCCAATCATGTTGCGTTTCGACGGCAATTGGTCTGAACGTGTATTCTTCGGGCGGACTCATGAGTTCGCTAAGATCCTTCTTGCTATAGACATGGACGCGGTCGAAACCGCCCCATGCAGCCTCCTTGCCCTCCTGTGGATATAGATCGCGGATGCGGATGGACACCGTCTTCGCTTTTCTTCCGTCCAAATCAAACCGCATCTCCTTCTGCGTCTGGTCACGTGGAATCTCGCAATTTTCTTTCACCAGCTGACCATCCAGCAGCACATCGAAGGATTTGATCTGCCGCATCGCGCCCGGACGTTTGTGATGCCACAGCGCCACGGCCTGAACATCCACCGCCACGGGCATCGTGATGTGGTATGTTCCCGCCATCGGCGGATTGATGACAGGCCCCCAGCCCGGACGTTCCAAAATCAGATTGTTCAACGGGATGCTACGATTGTAGCCGCCATCGGTGAACGTCACCTGGCCGCCAAGTTTCGTCAAGGCGGCCTCGAACTCGCCTTCACGCGGATTACCGTGCAGA
>JAGCSE010000229.1 GCA_017964325.1 Victivallales bacterium
AAACGGACATGTTCGGGTAGCGAACGTCCTTCCGTCTTTGCAAGCAACGCAGGAACAAGACTTTCGAGAATGAGTGTCGTCTTGCCGGAACCCGATACGCCGGTCACGACGGAAAGTTTTCCTTTCGGAAACGCGACTTCAAGCGGCTGGACGGTGTGGATGGTCGTTGTGCCCAATTTGATTTCCGCTTGCTTCGCGGCGCCACCATGTTTTTCTGAATCACCCCGTACCATAGCGTTTTCGGGCGGCGTGCGCAGGAACGGGCCGATTTGCGAGGCGGGATTCTTCGCGATTTCCGCGACCGTCCCTTCGGCGATAAGATGACCGCCTTTCGCGCCCGCCTCCGGGCCAAGCTCCACAATCCAGTCCGCATGGGAAAGGACTTGCGTGTCATGGTCAACCAACAGGACCGAATTGCCGTCGGCTACCAGATCGTCCATCACGCCTGTCAGCCCTTCAAGATTCGACGGATGCAATCCGATGGACGGTTCGTCCAATACATAAAGCACGCCAGTCGTTCTGTTTCGGACGGCACGAGCCAATTGCATCCGCTGGCGTTCGCCTGTGGAAAGCGTCGAAGCGGCGCGGTCGAGCGTGAGATAGGAAAGCCCGAGCTCCATCAGCCGCCGCGATGTGTCGTGGAAAGATTCACAGATGCGTTCCGCCATGGGGCGCATAGTTTCGGGAAGCGATTGTGGCACGCCACGAACCCATTCGTCCGCCTCCGCGAGCGTCATCTCACAAGCTTTGTCGAGGGAAATGCCGCGCAGATGCGGCGCACGGGCCCTTTCCGAAAGACGCGTGCCGCCGCAGTCCGGGCAGACGCCTTCCTTCAGGAATTTCGCGACACGGGCCATCCCTTTCTCATCTTTGACGTTTTTCAGCGCGTTTTCGACCGTATAGACGGCATTGAAGAAAGTAAAATCCATCTCGCCGGACTCGCCGGTTTTCATCTGGTAAACCACATGGTGCTTTTCCGGCGGGGCATGGAGAACGATGTCGCGCTCACGATCGGTTAATTCCCGCCATGGGACGTCCGTCCTTACGCCCATCTCCCGCGCGATATCCTTCATGAGAGACCACATGAGCGACTGCCATGGCGCCACCGCGCCTTCGTCGATGGTCAGTGAATCATCCGGAACGAGCGTCGCCATATCGACTTCGCGCACGACGCCCGTCCCTTCGCATCGTTTGCACGCTCCTTGCGAATTGAACGCAAGTTCTTCCGCTCCAGGAGCATAAACCTGTTCACCGCACTGCGGGCAGACCAGTTCGCGTTCCGACGCCACGTCCAACGTCGGCTCAAGGTAGTGTCCGTTCGGGCAGCGATGTGACGAAAGGCGTGAGAACATAAGGCGCAATGAATTAAGAAGTTCCGTCGATGTGCCAAACGTGGAGCGGATGCCCGGCACGCCTGGCCGCTGATGCAAGGCGAGCGCGGCAGGCACATAGCGCACGTCGTCCACTTCCGCACGCGCCGCCTGCGTCATGCGGCGGCGTGTGTAAGTCGAAAGCGATTCGAGATAGCGGCGCGATCCTTCCGCATAGACGACTCCCAACGCGAGTGACGACTTGCCGCTTCCGGACACGCCTGCGATGCCGACGATCTTCCCCAGCGGAATATTGACATCGACATCCTTGAGGTTGTTCTTCCGCGCGCCTCGAACTTCAATGGCTATCGGTTTCTCGTGCATGTCCTAATCCTTCATATTCAATTTTTTTTTCAGCATGAAACTCGTGGTTGTCTTTGCGCAATGAATCAATCTTGTGGCATTCTTTCGCCCCATGGAAATAGATGCGACTATCCGCCTCGCGATAATATGGTTTCAACCAGATGCCGTATGGCCAGTCTTCGTCACCTGTCACCGACAACATACCACGTTTTGCGTGCTTCAGAACCTCCAATGCTTCGTCATCGGAGAGCTGCTGCATGAATCGTTTCATTGGTCGGAACATTGTTTACTCTCCTTGAATCAGCAGATACAATTTACTATTAATTTAATGTAATATCTGCTGATAAAATCACAAGGGAGGGTTGCACTCCAGTGCGACCAATGCCTACAAGCCTAGAAATACTAGTTCCGCAGGCGGGATGCACGCGGGACCACAATGTTTTTTCAGCACCGCTCTCGGCAGTTGTATCCTTCCGATTCAAATTCGAGCGTGCAATGGTCGATTTCGTGTTGGCAGAGAAGTTTCTTCAACGCCTCGCGCGTCTTCTCAAATCGCGACAAATCATGGACTTTTATGTGCGCCGTAAGGGAATTCTCCGACGTGCTCATCGCCCAGACATGAACATGGTGGACATCCTGCACATTCTCGATCTCAAGCATCTCCTCTTCAAGATGATGCAGATCGATTCCATGCGGAACGCCGTCAAGCGAAAGAACGAGACTTTCCTTGAAGAGCGACCATGACGCGACTAGAATGATGAACGCTATCGCCAATCCGACCACGGGATCAAGCCATGTCCGGCCAGTCAGCATGATCAGACCGCCGGAAACCACGACGCCAACAGACACCAACGTGTCGGAAAGCATGTGCAAATAGGCGCCTTTGATGTTCAGATCCTCTTCCTTTCCAATCGACAGCAGAAGCGTCGTCAGGCCGTTGACCAATATGCCGATGCCGGCGGTCACCATCATCGCGCCGCCGGACGCTGCGGAGCCGTGGATGAATTTGCCGATGCTTTCATAGATGATGAGCCCGACGGCGGCCAGCAGAATGGTCGAATTGACAAAGGCCGCGAGGACGGTCGCCTTGCGGAAGCCGTAGGTGAACGTCGTGTCCGCGCGTCTCTTCAACAGCAGGAAGGCCGTCAACGAGATGACCAGGCTCCCCACGTCGCCAAGATTATGGCTGGCGTCCGCCATCAGGCCGACGGAATCCCATCGGTAGCCGAGAAAGAATTCCGCCGCGACATAGACGAGATTGATGACGATGGCGATGATGAATCGTTTTCCGACAGCGGGATCGAATTCGTGATGATGAACATGGCCATGCTCATGGAAATGCACATGACCGTGCTCATGCTCATGTTCATGTTTGTGTTCGTGGGAATGCCGTTCTTCGTGGAAGTGGGAAGCCATTTTCTTTTCCTTTACCCTAATTATATAAACATATATTTATATGTTTTCAATGAAAACATTCCCTCTTCCTTCCATGAATCAGATGGTTTTTATTCCTCGTCGATTTTATCAACGTTCTCGTTCAAATGCGATCTGCAGACATCGAACAGCAGTTGCACATGATAGTCATCCAGCGAATATAAGATGGATTTTCCAGAACGGCTGGCTTTGACAAGATGAATCTGTCTGAGATGCTTAAGATGATGCGAAACAGCAGGTTGTGTCATATTCATGATTTTGGTGAGATCGCAGACACACAAGTCGGAAAGCAACAGCGCGTTGATGATTTTCAATCGCGTCGGATCGGCGAAACACTGGAATATTTCCGCCATCCGCGCCAACGTCAGATCATCTGACATTTCATGAAGGACTTTCTCGACATTCTTCTTATGGAAAACGGTACATTCCGGCATTTCCTGCATAGCGAATCTCCAATCAACATATAAGCGGTTGTTTATAATATACCGTCCAATTGTGATTATGCAATCATCATGTCTCAAAATGACCGATTGGAAAACAGTTTTGTTTTCAGACATGGTCAGATTGTTTTTGCCGCTCGTCTGTCCACATTGAAAAAGGTTCGCCGGACATTCTTCTGAACATCCGGCGATGATTATGATTCAAACTTCACGCCATAGCGCGACCCATTCACGCCGCATTACGCCATCTTCTTTCTGGAGCCGAAGAAGAAGAGACCGACGGCGCAAAGGATGACACCCCCCAAGATTATCATTCCCAGTCGGTTGCGGACGACGCTTTCAGGCTTGTCAACAATCTTTTCCTCCTTGAGGACCTGCCCTTTGACCTCTTCTTGCGTCTGTTGTTTCGTCGGTATTTCGCGAATCTTGCGGATGCTCTCCAGATAGCGTTCAGCCTTTTGTGGATCTGACTGCAGTTTGGCGATCATATCCTTCAGTTTCTGGTTGTCGCAGACGAAATTGCTGCATCCCGCGCCATGGTCTTCCACAAGTTTCGCATGGTATTCGGCAAGCTGTTTCGCGGTCGCTTCATCGGCAGACCACATGCCTTTGCGGATGGCTTCCAGCATGACGGCAGTCATCTGCTGCATGGCGTAGGGGTTTGTCCGCTCAAATGCCTGCGGCACCCCAAGTTTCAGGGAATCATCCACATACACTTCCTTATACTTGTCCCATAGATGGTCTTTGACGGCATCTGGCTTCATCGTCTCCCAACCGAAAGAATTCTCGAAAACCGCCGCAAAGGACTGCAACGCAGACGGCCCTTCCTGCATCATTTCAGAAATGTATTTCGGGTTCAGGATGGACGAATGGGCCTCCACCATGATGGCTTCGGAGACTTCCTGTATCTTGGCGCGGCCAGGCGTG
>JAGCSE010000230.1 GCA_017964325.1 Victivallales bacterium
ATCCGCGCTTTCGCATTCCGATACCTGCCGTTGGAGCGATGGCCAGTCGATTTCACCTGCCGATACGCGGAGCATTGGCGTTAGGTGGTCGATGATGACGGCGGCGGCACGTCGTTTGGCGACGACTCCCTCGCCGATTCCGTCAGAAATATAAGGATAGATTTCAGGGATGTCGCTGCGGACGAAAGCGGCGGCATCCGTGTAGTCAAGCCCTAACTGCTTGCCTGGCAGCCATTCGCTGGAGCCATGTCGGCCAAGATGGATCATGGCGTCTGCATGGAAATGGCGTTTCAGCCAAATGTAAGCGGCAAGATATTGGTGATGCGGTGGCAACTCGCGTGAATGGAGCATCTTGTGTGGGTCGTCGAGCCAGCCGCGCATCGGTTCGGGGAGGATGATGACGTTACCCAAGCGGAGCATGGGCAGGACGAAACTGTCTTGAAAGCGCATGATTTTCGATTGGGATGGCATCCCCCATGCCTCAATTACCGATTCTCTAAGTGGTTGCGGAATTTCGGCGAACCATTTGGAATATTCTTCGATAGGCAGCAGGACGGCCATGCCTGATTCAGCCAGCGCCTGTATTTCACCAGGGGCCCATGAACCTGCATTGCGGGCTCCTTTCAGTAATTGTTTGGTCAATTCATCGGTGGACGGTACTGCTCCATCCAGTTTGTAATTTGCGTTTTGAAAAGCAGTTAAGATGCTGTGAAGACTCTCAAAGACATTCAATCCGCTCGCGGCGATGGATTGCTTGCCGCCCGCCCCGTTATAAACAAAGATGGCTATGTGCTTGTCTTCGTTTGACTTATGTCTCAAAGCCACCCATTTTGCCATACGCGAGGCAAGCTGTTCGAGATTTCCACGCATCAGTTCGGGAAGGCGGTGGACACGACCTGTGGCTTGAGGAGATTCAACGGAGCCGTAGAGCAGGGTTGGTTCTATAAGTCCCGATGCTTCAGGGGCTATGAAGCCGAATGCGACAGCGAAATCGTTCATTCCTCTTGATGATTCACGCCATTGCCCTGTGGTTTGCCGGTAGAGGGAAAGGGCGTTGAATACAGGCACGCCCAGTTCAGCCATGGCTGTATGCAAGTCTTTGCCGAGACCTGCTTTATATTTAAACGAAAAGGCGAGAATTGCATCGACTGGCGGCTGTTTTTTGTCCGCAAGCATCTTGAGGATGGGGATTTCGCTGCCGAATACGACGACGAAATTCAATCCGTGGGATTCGAAGGTTTGGGCGATTTCGGTTAACAGTCGGCGTTCATGTTCTGTGAAATTCGGCGAATGGAATGTGCAGGCGACGAGGCCTTCTTGCTTCCAACGGTTGTTTTTCTGCGACCAATCGCGGAACTCATTCATATCTTTAAACCATTCCTGTCGTTCAGGATGGAGCAGACCTGTCTCGGGCAAGACTTCTGGCGGTGGGACGGTGACATCCGTCTGAAACTCCTTTTTCATAAACCACAAGGCGATTGCGCGGCAGTTGGTGGGAGTCAAGTTGGAACGATATGGTTCAAGTTCCGTCGCCGCAAGGACTTTTGTGTTTGGAGACAAACGACGATGGGGCAGGGCATAGACGTGCTTTCCAGGCATGGCAGACAGTTCTTCAGCCAGACGGCGGAGTTCGACGACATGACCATTGACGGCAATGACATCCGCCGCCTTCGCGGCGGCGATAGCCACGTCATCGTTGCCACCTAAACAGACTGCCTGGAATGTGACGCCTTGCGGCGGCTTGAAATGCGTGAAGGCTGTGTCATAAAGCTCTGCATCTCCTGGACCGCCCATCATAACAAGCGAACCTGCAAAGAGATACAGACATGAAACAACGAACAGGCACAAAGATATGCGTAGAGTTGTATTGTTTGCGTTGAATGACAGATTCATATTTTATTCTATTTGAATAACTTAACGCAGATGCACGGAGATGCGGAGACGCAGAGGGGTTTAACGCAGGGGCGCGTAGATGCGGAGACACAGAAGAGTGGAGGGGGTTAACGCAGATGCACGGAGACGCGGATGTGTTTCTTTTTATTTTTCAGGCACATAGATCATCGTACCGTCTTCCAGGCGATAGGCGATTCCGAGACGCACACCACGGCCTTTGGCTTCTTCAGTGGACATTTTGACCGCCTTGATGCGCTTGCCTTCTTTCTGGAGGATAGTCATTTCCTGCTGGCCGTTTTCACGGATGACGGTGACACGTGTGTCTTCCTTGAACAAGTCTTTTGCATCGAAAAGCGTGAAAAGCGCAAGCAGGAGGGCGGAAATGAAGACGACGGCGGTGTCGAAAAGATTGGCGACTCCTGACATGGGATTTGCGAATTCACCTTCCTCCAATGACTTATGACGGCGCAAGAATTTCATTTTGAGTCCTCCTTGCGTTTGGAGAGCTTTTCGGCATGAAACTCCATTTCCAGCAAGTCGTTTTCCGCGTGGCGTTTGCGGATTGTGAGCAACAGGGCGGAAATGCAGCCGACGGCGAGGCCGACGACAGTGGTCGTGTAGGCCATGACGAGTTCGGAAGTCATGATGGAAAGATCGCCTTCGCCGAGACTTGCGAGGGCGGTGCCCATTGGGACGAGCGTACCGATGAGGCCGCATGCGGGTCCGAAACGAAGGGCGAGGCGGTATTTGTCCAAACTGTTGCCGAGGCGTTGGCGATGGATTTGGAGAAGATGCTCAATGTCCGCATCATCATGCGGTTGTGAAAGAAGGTCGTCAAGTTCCTTGCGAAAAGACTGGACGGTGGGGGAGTCGTTTGCATTGCGGCGACGACGGATGCAGAGGCTCAATATTCTGCCAGATTCATGGATGAGCCAAAGCGTACTGATGCAGAGGAAAATCACCGCTGGGTACAACAGGCAGTTGGAAAGGAGAAAAAGATATGTCTTGATGGCAGGAAGAATATTCATAATATCTTGCTGTACTGATGGTTATCTTCGTGGAGAGCGCAATAGCCCCGTCATGAACGCAAGGGCGAACACGGCCAGAAGCGACCAAAAGGCCGTTCCTGAAAATGACGGGGGGATGCTATGGGAGGCGACCGCATGGATGCGGTCGAGCTGCGTCCATTGTGGAGACATCATCAACAACAAGACAAAATAGGCGGCGATGAGGAGCATCATCCAGCCGGCAAGATGGAGGGCGGAAGTGCCTGAAATACGGTGAAATAGCCAAAGTCCTGCAAACGTTGCAAGATAGAGGATCGTGAAGACAAGCGGGAGGCCGAAGCGCAATGGCTGGGAGGCGTTCGGCAACAGCAGTTGCGCCATGACACACGCCAACAGAATGGCGGATGCGCAGACAGGGCAGGGAATTGCGAGAAGTAGCCAACTGCGGTCGCTGTGGCAGTGAGTGTCAGGATGGGTCAGCAACTTGTATCCCCAGATGACAAGTCCAACGCACATAAGGAGATGCAGAATGACTCCAAGACCGAAATATTTCAGGGAAAATTCGGACAGGCTTGCCAGGCCGATGGTACGGAGCGTCCAATGCGCGGCTTCGAATAGAAGCAGATATGGCACAAGCAGGGCGAGCAGCAGCCATGGGCGGCGTTTGCCGTGAAGGGCCATGCAATGCCAGCCGCCAACGGCCGCCTTCACGGCGAACATTCCCATCGACAGCAGAAGGCCGAGAAAAAGTCCGAACAGTTCTATGCGTTGATAATCATGCATTTATCTACTTATTCATTGGGGCAGGAATCAGTTGTGCGCGTCGGGTTGTAGTAATCCTTGTCTGCGGGGCCGACGAAGCCGACTCTGGACTGGACGGCGCAGGCGTGGGAGGTGTTGATCGTGCCGACGGGCTCGGAGGTCACATGGCCGTCTCCCCAGGCGACGCGTGTACGGTCGCCGTGGCGGAAATGCGCCGTGCCGCTGGTTTTGTTTGAGAACTGCGTGTCGTCCGGCTTGACCTTGCAGTACATATAGGGGGTGTAGCGGATGTTGTCGTAGGCGGATGAGCCTTTTCCGCTGCTGGCGCAGTCGCCGAAGACGATGGTGGATGCGATGGCCTTCATGGAAGCCTGCTTGAGGTGCGGTGCATCGTAGCCGCCGAACCATTTGCCGTTGTAGCCATAGCCGCCGCCGTTGGATGTGGCGGCAGGGTTGGGGATGCTTTCACCGCCGTCTGGGCACATCATGACTTTTGCGGAATTGCCGTAATACGAACCTAATAGGGGGTTGTTTGTAAGGTCGTAGGTGGAATTGGCGAGGACTCCGAGCCAATAGTCGCCAGGCTTTGTTTTGCCCGAGCCGGTGGCGGTGGTGTAAGGGACTTGGAAGTCATCGTTATCGGCGGCATAGAGGATGGAGGCCATGGAAATTTGGCGGAGATTTGAGGAGCAGGACGTGCTACGGGCCTGAATACGGGCCTTGGCGAGGGCGGGCATTAGCATCGCTGCAAGAATGGCGATGATGGCGATGACGACGAGCAGTTCGATGAGCGTGAAAAAGCGGTGCGAAGTTTTTGCATTCATGGTGGGGCTCCAGGCTTGTAATTTGTAGGTGTATCCTTTTATTATTCAAAAGGATGCATGCCTTCCTGGCACGCCGTTTGGGGGATTGAGGCAATGATAACAAACGTTCTCTGATGCGGCGAAAAGTCGTCATCTGAAAAACGTCGTGCTTTGTAATATGCTGTCAATCGGCTGCTTCTGCCACCGTCAGGGGCTTCCTGCCCATGTTTGTGCATATCTTCGTGAGAATGATCGAATCTCGTAAAATATGCTATAAAAATAATATATTGGCTTCAATTCAAATTGCCAACTAACTTGTTAGAAAAAAGACATATTGAAGATGATTGATAAGAAGGGGGGCGAACTGAATGGCTTGACAAGGGGATTATCGCTGAATATAGTAAAACAAAAAACAGCAAGACGTTTTACGGAAGCGAATGGTGGATTTAATTGAATTTTTCAATACATATTCGGAAGTGGCGGTCGCCTTTTCAGGTGGCGTCGATTCGGCTTATCTGTTGTACATGGCGCAAAAATGCGCGAAAAAGACGCAGGCATATTATGTGAAGTCCGCTTTCCAGCCACAGTTTGAACTGGATGATGCGACGCGGCTTGCAGATTTGCTTGGCATTAAGATGACCGTTATTCGGCTGGATGTGCTTGCAGATGCAAACGTTCGGATAAACCCTCCGAATCGTTGCTATTATTGTAAGAAAAAGATTTTCACGGCGATTCGCGAGGCGGCTTTTGCGGACGGATATCGTGTGCTTTTGGATGGAACGAATGCTTCGGATGATATTTCGGACAGGCCAGGAATGGTTGCGTTGCAAGAACTTGCAGTGTTATCGCCGCTGCGTTTATGCGGCTTGACCAAGCAGGACGTGCGGCGGTTGTCGAAAGATGCGGGGCTGTTCACATGGGACAAGCCCGCATACGCCTGCCTTGCCACGCGCATTCCGTTCGGACATGCCATCGATGAAAAGCAGTTGAAGCGGACGGAGCAGGCGGAAGGCTATTTGGCGTCGCTGGGCTTCCGTGATTTTCGCGTGCGGACTTTTGAAGATTGTGCAAGAATACAGATACGCGCCGAACAGATGCCATTGCTTATGGAACTGCGAGATGTTATAATCAACGAATTGAAAAAGACATACAAAGCCGTGCTTCTGGATTTGGAGGCCAGGGATGGACAGTGATCTGAAACATTTACTAGAAGGCGTGAAGAATGGCTCGGTTTCCGTGGAGGAGGCCGTCCTGAAAATCAAACGGCAACCATTTGATGATTTGGGATTTGCGAAAGTCGATCTGCATCGCAAAGTGCGTCAGGGCGCGGCGGAAGTCATCTATGGCGCGGGAAAGACGGCGGAACAGATTCGTGCGATTGTCGAAAGCATGCGCAAGGATGGACAGGAAACCATTCTGATTACGCGTCTTGAAGCGGAAAATGCGGAAATGCTCAAGGAGCATATTCCCCTGGCATATTATGTAACGGCACGGATTGGCATCGTCGGAAAAATGCCAGAAGCGGATGGAATCGGAACGATTGTCGTGGCGACGGGCGGCACGAGCGACATACCAGTCGCGGAGGAGGCCGCGTTGACGGCTGAGGCGTTAGGGAACAAAGTGACAAGGGTTTACGATGTCGGGGTCGCTGGGCTTCACAGGCTTCTTGCACATTTAGACGACATCATGGGGGCGACGGTCATCGTCGCCATCGCGGGCATGGAGGGTGCTCTTGCCAGCGTCATCGGCGGGCTGGTGGACTGCCCTGTCATCGCCGTGCCCACGAGTGTGGGCTATGGTGCGTCGTTCCATGGACTTTCGGCACTGCTTTCGATGTTGAATTCATGCGCCAGCGGCGTGTCAGTTGTGAACATCGACAATGGTTTCGGAGCCGGCTACATGGCCAATATGATCAATCATACGGAGGCGAAACGATGAGAATTCTTTATCTGGACTGTGGAATGGGCGCGGCCGTCGATATGCTTGCCGCCGCTTTGTATGAGCTTCTGGATGAGAAAGATGCGTTCATTCAAAAGATGAATGCCTGCGGCATTCCAGGCGTGCAATTCATTACGGAACCGTCTGTGAAATGCGGTATTGTGGGCACGCATTTTCGCGTACTAGTGGACGGAACGGAGGAAATGGCGGACCACGACCACGAGCATCATCATGACCATGACCACGATCACGACCATGAGCACGACCACGACCACGAGCACGACCACGACCACGACCACGACCATGAGCATGAACATGAACATGAACATGATCACGACCATGAGCATCATCATGAGCATGAGCATCATCATGCTCATGTGCATCGTTCGATGGCGGACATTGAAGGCATTATTGATGGGCTGGCGTTGTCAGAGGAAGTGCGGAATAATGCGATGGCGGTGTATCGACTGATTGCGGAGGCGGAAGGAAAAGCCCATGGCAAGCCTGTGACGGAAATCCATTTCCATGAGGTTGGGACGATGGATGCCATTGCGGATGTGACGGCAGTTTGCCAGTTGATGGAAATGCTTGATGTTTCGCGCGTTTTGTCTTCGCCTGTTCATGTTGGCTGTGGCAAGGTGCGTTGTGCGCATGGCATTCTGCCAGTGCCTGCTCCTGCGACGGCGTTCATCTTGCAGGATGTTCCAATTTATGGCGGAAAAATACAGGGCGAACTTTGTACGCCGACAGGCGCCGCGCTGCTGAAGACGTTCGTTTCGTCCTTTGGCGAAATGCCGCCGCTGAAGGTTGCCAAAATCGGTTACGGCATGGGTACGAAGGACTTCGAGGCTGCGAACTGCGTTCGCGCATTGCTGGCTGAAAGCGTCGGGCAGGGCGACATGGTAGCGGAGTTGAGCTGCAATCTTGATGACATGACGCCCGAACGTATCGGCTTCGCCATGGACAGATTATTTGAAGCGGGTGCTTTGGATGTCTATACTATCTCGTTGGGAATGAAGAAGTCACGGCCTGGAATCATGCTATGCGTAATATGCAAGGAAGAGGATAGAGATTCCATGGTCAGGCTGATTTTCCAGCATACGACCACACTGGGTGTTCGTGAAAGCAACAGCCGCCGCTACACGTTGCAGCGCAATATGGAAACAATCCACGGCCCGTTGGGAGATGTTCGCGTGAAACGGTCGGAAGGATATGGTGTTCAGCGGAGGAAAGTTGAATACGAGGATTTGGCGCGGATTGCAAAGGAGAAGGGAATGTCTATTGACGAAGTGGTTAAAAAGATTGGATTATAAGGACATAGCTCTTATAAATTTTGTGCCTTTTAGCACATAATTCCTGTACCGCTGAGTTCCTGCCGTCCCTTCGAGGCTTCTAGATTTTCTATAGCTTACATCACGCGTTTGGTCATTTTGAGGGCGAAGGCGTGAAG
>JAGCSE010000231.1 GCA_017964325.1 Victivallales bacterium
ATTTGTTTTTAATTATGTAAATAAAACCTCAAAAGTCCTGGGGATTTTGTCATATATTCCTCTGTTAAATGGTTATTATTCCCAGGAATTCCCCTTCATGAAGTTGACAATTTCTTCAGCTGTAACATCTGTTGCAATACGACCGGCCTTTATGGCTGGAATGGATACATGGCCTTCGATATATTCCAGAGTTTCACAAGTAGGTGTAAGGTCGTCACAGAGAATGCCGCATGCAATAAGTTTTGCATCATTGCGGACAAGCGGCAGGATATCATCGATACGACAACCAATATAGGAGGAAGCCTCTTCAAGACGGATATAGAAGTTTCTACGTTTATAGTCCCCCAGTTCGTATTCTAGGATATTATGTTCTACACAAAGTCCAACAAGAAGTAAATCACATTCCCGTGCTGTTAAGCGATAGTGTCGGGCCAGTAACTTGAAATGGTCGGCTACTCCACCATCCTTCGAAGGTGCAAAGCTGGAGACGGCTTTCGCCAGATGCGAGATGGCTGTACAGACACATGCACGAACTTCTGGTATCTGACTATCCCAAAGAGTGTTGAAAAAGATGCATGGATTGTCATCAAAATCGACAGTAAATCTGTTTCCACGGCAGAAATTGAAAGTTGAATCATTCAAACATTCAAGGGAGTTCCGTCTCCACTTGAACTCATATGTGCCGATGTTTCCAGTAAGAGTGGCAAAATCATCCTTGAGATCACGCCCAGTTGCAAAGATTGGGATAGCGCCAAAGAGATCAGAACTGCTATATATCACAGACGTAGAAGAGTGTAACAGATTGTCGAGAAAGCGTAAAGCGTGTTTTGCCTCGAATTGGGTCATTGGATGGATAGGGTGGATGATAGTGTCCATAGTTGTTTATTCCTTGTTAATTGAAGCCGTCGTTCTCTCTTTCAAATAATACCAAGCTAGGCACTCGCCTAAACTGGTTGAAAAAGTTTCAACAACTGGTCATAAAGCAAGCAGCGTGCCAATTTTCAGACAATGTTATTTTCAGCCTGTCATGCCCTGTAGAAGAATCATCTGCCAGCAAATATTTTAACTGAGCTGGTTAAAACTTTACCACACAAGAGGAAGCCTGCCGAACAAACATGTACCATTCTTTCCTTATCTCCTCTTGGCATGGTGTTTGCTTTACCAATGAAAACAGGAGATAACCACCATGGATAGACAGACAATACTGGATTTGCTTTTGAAGGATCACACGCATGATGCGCTCATCGATCGTCCTGAACTTTATTCCATTGAGGAGGATATCTATCAATGGATGTTCGAGACGCGGGACTACTGGAACGAACGAATTCCAAGACTGATGGAAGACTATCGGAAAGAGGGTGAAGAACTCCAAAAGGAAGATCCGGAATACTACTGGCGATATGGAGCTCAATATTATACAGAAGAGAATATTCGAAGAAGAGCATATAAGCGCTATCGCCGTGAGTGTGGATATGCACGGAGCCATTTTTATGGCAAGTTGGCCAAATTCTGGCGAGTCCTGTTGACGAAGCGTCCTGAATTCGCAGACCGTTGCCCATGGCATGCCTTTCGTGGTGACATGATCTGGATGTCATTGCAGGATGATGAGTTCTGCAAGGCGATTGGCATTCCGAAGAAGGAACTTGCCTTGAAGATGCCGTTGAAGATTATGTCATCCTGTGATTGGGATGAACTGCTAAAAATCGTGCCTGAACTGAAGGCAGAAAAAGACAAGTTGATTACCAGTGGATATAAGTTCGAGGCTTATTGTTTGTAATAATGGACAATTCAAAATGGATGTTGCATGATGGAAATTTTGACGCAAGTACAAGTTATGGAACAGGCTGTTGAACGCGACGAGCCTGGAAAAATCACCGAAAACTCCTATATGGAAGGATCTGATAAATGTCTTTTCTATCATTCGACACACAACAGTGGATGTTGTTGTCTTCTATGCAAACATTGGACGGCATCCCGTGACCTTCGGCAGAAGAGAAAATTTCTAGTTGTCTATTCGAATGGACATTGCAATCTTGGAGAGAGAACTTGTGTGGAAGGGCACTCTCTGAAAAATCTCCAAAATGATCCGCATGCCTGCAATCATGCATGCCCTAAGTTTGAGAAGATTTCAGAACTTATGTGAAAGTGTGATTGGAAGGGACAAAAGGGACAGACGGAATGACTTTTAAACTGAACCATTCATTTTAGGGAGACCTTAAGCTTTTCCAGCTCATCCAGCTCGATCCCGAGCTCTTGCAAAGCTTCGCCGTATGCCTTGTGATCTTCGTCAGCCTCCACTCGCCGTCAATGCGGTTCGCTCGGACATGCTTCAGGAAGGCCATGACGTCCTCGAAGGAGTACTGGTCGGTCAGCTCCTTTTCGGCCAGCGCGCTGATGACCTCGTAGAGCATCTGGAGGGCGAGGTGGTTGACGAACAGCCATGCCACGAACGAATACTGGTCACGCATATAGCCGGCCGCCCCGTCCAGCGTGTCGTCATACGACTTGAAGGACTGCTCGATGTACTGCCGCGTCTTGTACAGGCAGTACGCCTGGGCGCAGTTGAGTCCCCCTTGTTGGTCTTCAGGATGAACGTGCCGTTGCCGCGGTGCGTCTGGAGTGCCTCCGCGACATCGAGGGGGGCGAAGCGCTCGTATTCATCCTGGCTGAGACATTCCTCGCCCTTCCTCCGCCTGCGGTCCTCGGCCTCGCGTTTCCTGTCCGCGGTGTTGTTCGCCTTCTCCGTCCGTGCGATGAAGTCGACGGCCTCGTCGTTGGCGAGGCTCATGTCATAATACAGGAAAAGCCTGTCCTTCCCCGACTGGTATTCATTGCAGCGTATGGCGCGTCCGCGGAACTTGAAGGCCTTCTGGTATCCGCCCGGGGAGGAAGGGATCTCCAAGACGCCGGCGCAGTCGCGGTGCACCAAAATAGCATCACAAAGAGGATTGCTAGCCATGCAACCCTCTTTGTGACAAAAAAATATGATTTTCTTCTATGAAAGCTTAGGACACCCTAAAATGAATAGTTCAGTTTATAATATATAATATATTCAATGTCATTTTAGCGAGCGTGCGAGCGTGATCGCACACGTACATTCGTAAAAAAGGGAGTAGATTTGTCTTGATCGTCTCTTTGTCTTGTTTGCGTCTCTGGTGACCTCTTGAGCAGTTCCACCAGCCAGCGGGGTCATGCAGGACGTGACCGAATGGGAATCTGGACGCATTGAATAATGAAGCCCATGACGGCCTCTCGGTCTGGTTTGCTCTCGGTCTAGGTGTTATATTATATAACTTATTGATTTTCAATTGATTATGTATAAAGAAATAATATGTATAATATAATGTGTTAGGGTGTAAAACGTAACAAAAAGACAGCGTTTTAAAGTGTTACGTTTTTGTTACGTTACGTTTTTGTCTGTATTTTATGGAATGTTACAGTAAACGATATTTGAGTATAAAATCACAAAACATTGAAAAATAAAAAACCCGCTTTTTTGAAAAAAAAACGGGCTGTATATGGTGCGCGCAACTGGACTCGAACCAGTGACCTCCACCGTGTGAAGATGGCGTTCTAACCAACTGAACTATGCGCGCTGGATGACAATCACCTTAATTTAGGACGATATTTCCAAAAAGCAAATGCGTTTTGCGGTTTTCAATGAATTTTTGCCAGAAAGATGATTTTCATTAAAACGTGTGCTATAATATGAAAAAGTCTTCAGCCTTTTTGAAAGGAGATGTTCCATGCCATTGACCAGACGCGAATTTTTGTCGTTTTTAACAACCACCGCCGTTGCGACGGGGCTGATGAAGCCCGTGAAACTGTTCGCGAAGGAGCCGGAGGACTATGACCAGAATCTGTCCGTCTTTTTTGCGGACGTCCATATCAATGGTGACACGATAGGACAAAAACATCAGAAAGGGAAATTCGAGGCATGGATCGCGGAAATCCTCAAAATGAATCCGTTGCCTGCCAGAGCGTTCATTTTCGGCGACTTGGCATGGCTGTTCGGACGGGCGGCAGACTACGCCACGTCGTATCCCAGCATCAAGCAGCTGGAGGATGCGGGCATCAAAGTGACCATCGGCATGGGCAACCATGACAAGCGAGGACCTTTCCTTGCGCAATATCCGCGATATGAGAAGACGACGAAAATTCCCGGCAAGATCGTATCCGTCGTGCCGATGCCCGGAGCCGATTTCATCATGCTGGACTCGTTGCAGGAAGGTAAGGACAAATCGAATCCCGTTGGCGGTGCCTTGTGCAAGGAACAACAGGACTGGCTGGCGGAAAGCCTTCCGAAATGGGAGCGTCCATTCTTCCTTGGAGCGCATCATGCGGCGCGAGAATTGAAGATAGGAACGCAAGGCTTGAACAACTTTTTGTTTACATGCCCGAAACACGCGGGATTCATCCATGGGCATGAACACCGCTGGATCCAGACATGGACGCGTCTGGACTATTCGCATACGAAGATACATCGGACGCTCGGCCTGCCTTCGACGGGGCATTGGGGTGACATCGGCTATGTTTTGTTCCGCGAACTGCCTGACCGCTTCACGGCGACCATTGTCCAAAAGGACTTCTATTTCCCGTCGCCGCGCAAGCCCGAACAGCGTCCTGCCGTGTGGGACGCCATCGTCGCGGAGCACAACGGGCAGTACTGCACGTTCATGAAGCCATAGGTGAAGCGATGAAAAACAGAAGGCGGCCGCCCGAGTTATTTTCCGGGCGGTCGCCTTCTGTTTTCGTCAGTGGCCGCGAAATGGTCAGCCGCAATGGAAATACGTTTTGACAAGCTTGGCCATGGCTTCGAGATCGCCGTTGATGTCGGCGCGGAGGGTGGCGTCATTGAAGGATTTGAGTTGTGCGATGATGCCGTCGATCATGGCGGGGCTGAAGACGCCGGCTTGTTCGTAGATGGCGCGTTGCGCCTGCAGACAATCGGCGGAGGCGGCACAGCTGTCGGGCAGCGTGTCAAGGCTGTTGAGCAGGGCTTCGTTTTCCTTGTTGTGGATGTTGACGTTGACGTATGTCTTGTCGGCGATTTCGAGTCCATCAGGGAGTCCGAGGCCGTAGCGTCCCGCGACAGCGAGACCTGCCATGAGGAGATAGACGTTGGCGGAGGCGTCGGGCGAACGCATTTCGACGGTCTGCTTCTGGCGTGTGTCGTATGCGCTGTCCGTTTCAAGCGGATTCGTCTGCTTGCAGAGGTCGCTCTTGCTGGTCCAGCCAAGAGGGACGCGGACGAGGCAGGAGCGGTTGCGGTCGCCCCAGCAGACGTTCGTGGGGGCCTCCTGGTGCGGCACGAGCCGCAGGTAGGAGGTGGGGTTCATGTTGCCGAAGGCGGTGATGGAGGGGGCGAGGCGCATCATGCCGGCGATGGCGCGCTTGGCGGTGTCGGAGATGACGCCGTTCTTGAGCATCTGGTTCAAGCCGTCCTTCATTATGCGCATGTGGATGTGGAGGCCAGATCCGGCCTTGCCCACGGTGATCTTGGGGGCGAAGGTCACGTCGGATCCGAACTGCGCGCCGAGGTTGCGGATCATCCACTTGGCGACGGTGAGCTGGTTGGCCGCGTCCTCGGCCGGGCAGGGGAGGAACTCGATCTCGTTCTGCTCGTACAGCTTGCCGTCCTGGGCGAAGTTGCCCACCTCGGAGTGCCCGTATTTGATCTGTCCGCCGGCCTGCGCTATGTAGAGCATGCACTTCTGGCGGAACTCGTTGAACTTAGCGAACGGGGCGGACTCGTGGTAGCCGCGCTGGTCCACGGCGGGGAAGGAGGGCGAGTCGGGCGCGATGACGTAGTATTCGAGCTCGCCCATGGCCTGGAACTCCATGCCGGTCTCCGTCTTGAAGGCGGTGCACGCCTTCTGGAGCGTGTATTCGGGGGAGGACTCGAGAGGGTCGCCGTCCTTGTTGAAGAAGGAGCAGAGCAGGCAGAGCGTGGGGAGCGA